>JACOSB010000028.1 GCA_016179105.1 Candidatus Acetothermia bacterium | reverse complement strand
GCGCAGGCGTTGCTCGTGGGCTTTCAACTCGGCGAGACGCTCACGAATCTGACGCGAGTAGTTGATCCACATCTCCCTCGCACCTCCTTCACTCCTTCCAGATTAGCATCATGACTTTTCTATTGCAAATTAGTATTACATGCTATCGCATTGCTTCTTGGACTCCCAGCAATCACTCCTTATGAGCTGATAGGTCTCATGAAAGACCGTTTAGAGAGTGTAATAAGGTCTATGAATGCCATAGGAGATTATGATGGTAATGCGCTCGTACAGTTCGCGCAAGATGTTCATGACATCGTCTTCCAGTATTCAGCCTTCCGAAATGAATGGGATATTCCAAGAGTTGTCGGTACGTTGTGGCAAACAGGTGACTTGGCGAAATTCTTCGATTGGATGAATAACATAGGAAACCCCGGAGGACGAACTGTAAGAGACAGACTGGAGCAGGGTTATGGCACGATCCATGTGGCTGGCAACTTGGTACGAAATGGTTGGTCATATATAGGGCTTGCTCTCGATACGACTAACATTTACCCCTATAACGATCTGCATGGTGAGTGGTGGGGTGGCCTCGCATTGCTGCAAAAAAGTGTTGCTGGCCGAACCATTTTAACATTGGAGAGGGGTGATCATTGTGCTCAGTGCGCAAACAAAGCTCAAGAAATCGGAGACTGGGTTGCGAGAGCCTTAACACGGCTTCCTATCTATCAATCTAGGTTTCCTGGGAGCATAGGTGTCATCAGCGTCGCTTTCACGAGGGAAGGGGCGCAGGGTGTCATTGCAGTGATCCAGTCCCTACAGTCCCGATTCAGCAACGCTGATGCTGCTATAATTGTTTCTTGGGTAGACAGTCATGGGCATATTTGGTGGGTTTGTATTGGGCGGCAGTGCTCAGGTGTTGTGCAAAGCGGGGAAGGCCAACAAATCGCCTGTAATGAGCATGGCCAAGCGGCTGGATGCAGCGCCACGTATTGGACCGGCCAACCGATAGATTTCGACGATCAGTCGAGCGGAGACCCGATCAATCTTAACCCTGCTATCACGCCGAATCCTAAAATATCCTATAATTACAACAGAGGTGATTCTTATGCGTTGGGGATTATTGCTCGGAGTTCTGATTCTGGTTGCTGCCGCTTCGATGTACCAGGGTAGTGCGAGGATCATATTAGAAGTCAGTTGTACAGATCCCAACGGTTGTTTCCAACAAATCCATCAAGCGATTGAGACTGCTACTGCGGGTACTACCATACGTATAGGTCCGGGCACCTACTATGAAAAGCCTTTGATCATTGATAAGAACTTGGTGCTTCAGGGAGCTGGCGCTAACTTCACTCAAATACATGCGGTAGATCCAGGGCCGGCGATTACTGTTCGTGGGTCACAGGCTCTTGATGTAACTCTACAAGGTTTGAATATCGTGACTCCTCACGTGTGGGAACTGACGGATCTAGATAAAGAAAGTATGGGTATCCAATGGGTGCAACAGGACAATGAACGAGCACAGAATAAGCATGTCATCCTGATAAAGGAAAGCATAATTAGTAGTCGTATAGGGATACAAATACATGCATCACAAGGAAGTATCACCATTGAACAAAGCAAAATCATTAGTGGAACAGGGATTCTCGTAGATCCCTCAGGAGAGATTAATGTAACCGTGGAGAATAATTCCTTCTTGGGTCCTCTTAAATCGGATTCTTCTGTTTTCGTCATTGGTTTGCTTGTAGGTCCCGCAATCGGGGTAAGTACACATCCTATAAGCAATGCTAATGGAAGTTCACCTAGTAAGGTGCGTATCTCTCTTAGGAAAAATGAGATTACGGATTGGCTTTTCGGTGTCTCTACAATAGGTGCGGGTATGAAGATAGAAGTGCTCCTAGAAGAGAACACCATTAGCTTCAACAAGGAGGCAGCAATTGCTCTGGCAGGAAACACCGATATAGAGATGAACAGAAATAAGATTCAAACAAACGACTACGGAGTGAAGCTTTTTCTTGCTCCTTGTGTTCCTATAAAATCTCAAGAAGTCACCGCATTCAAAGGAGCCGTGAAAGGTAAGGATAACGAGATCCAAAGCAATAAAAAGGCTAATTTGTGTCCAGGTGATTACCCCTGGCCACCAGGGTTTGCTAATCCCTAGTTTTTGAGGGTACTAGGGGATTTACACAAGTAGCCCTACAGCTAAGAAGCTAAAAGTGAGTGCTTTGCAGACGGCCAAATGGATGTTGCTGGCGCTAAGCATCGCTATATCAATTGGTTTGGTGCGCATCGGCAACGATTGGCCGACAATCTACAATGACTGCCAAAACCCTACACTAACTGTAGGTCCAGAAGAAGACCCTTCCCTACAACAGCTGATCGACCGAGCAACTCCGCGAACTATCATGCACCTCAAGCCCAGCACTTATAACGTACATCTTCAAATTACTCGCAGCTTGACTCTCTGTGGCGATGGCCCGCAACAAACGATCCTAAAAGGAGTGGTTGATCAAGAGAATCCTCTCCTCCCTATTCCCGTCATCAAAATCTTTAACGCTACAGGAGCCATTGAAGTCACTCTCGAGGGCCTCTTGGTAACTAAAGGCCAAGCCGGAAGAGATGGTGGAGGCATCGTGAGTGGCGGCCAAGCTAGAGTCACGCTCAAGAACGTCAAAGTCTCAGCCCATGAGAGCTTTGGCATAGGTAACGATTCAAAGGGTCAGCTTACTCTGCAGGATGTGGAGATCTCTGATAACGGCTCCAGTGGCCTCTTCGTCGCTGGTGAAGAACCTAAGGTGGTACTCCAACGTGTACTGATCGCGCATAACGGAGCCAAGAGCTCGCTTTGTGATGGGCTACACGGTATCCTCACTATAAATCCGGATACCAAGGTAGACAAAGCCAGCTACAGTCTCGAAGATGTCAAGTTTGTCGGGAACAAGTGCGATGGGTTACATATTGAACACATCGCGCAGGTCACTGGTCAAAGACTCCAAATGCTCGATAACGGAGGAGGCATCTGGCTGGAAGGAGCAGTCGTGGCCTCCTTGACAGATGTGGAAGTCGGGAATAACCACGTATGGGGCATTAGTCTGTTCGAGGGCGTTGCCGGTTTAAAGCAAGGAACACAAGGAATAGAAGTAACATATGCTTCTCCCCAGCTCATTCTCCAACAAGCAAAGATTTTCAACAACCAGTTCAACGGACTCTCGGTTTCCAACTCAGCAGTAGCCAAGTTACAAGGAGTGACCGTTGAAGGGAATGGGACACATCCGGCCTGTAAGACAAACGTCCGAGCCGTATGCAATGGTGTAGAAGTGAGCAAAGGAGCGCAAGTGACGATTCAAGACTCTACTATTCGTGAGAATATGGTGTGGGGTGTGGCAGCCTATCTGAAGAAGTGTGGCTATAGCATCGATGACTTTACGGGTAGAGTGGTCTTGGAAGGACATAACATCATTGAGGGTAACAACAAAGCGGGCAAACAGCAGGGGGAAGTCTGCTTGCCGTAGCACTCTTGTTAAACTTTCTTGTGCTCTCAACAACCCTGCAGCACCTGTAAAAATACTGACTAGAACAATTTCAACTGCTGCAGGTGTGCGGGCGTAGAGCAAGAAGACTTTTGCGGCGAGATCGGCTCTACCTTCAAAATCTCTTCACAACTCAGCACGTGGCGTTCCCCATCAGAGTTGCGCAGGGTGTAGAACGCAGCCTGCGTGCCCACCGTCGCGCCCTCCAAGTGCCCTTCGAACTGTCTAAAAATTTCTCCTCCGCTCAATGTTAAACGCACCGGAGTTTTCTGGTGAAGATACAAAGCGTACGGTTCCGGCGGAGGGCAAATCTCTATCTTTGGCCAAGGAGTAGGTCGTCCTTGCGCCTTCTGCAAATCTCCCAGTGTGATGAGAGTTCGTTGCTCGCGCACGGTCGAGAGCAATCTTAAAAAGAGATGCGCCGTTGCCAGCGTGTCAGATAGCGAACGATGCACGGGCGTCACGGGCAACTCTAGCGTCTGAGCGAGCGTGGGCAAACTGTGCGACCGTTGGTTCAGAAATTTTCGAGCCAGCTCCAGCGTGTCAACGATGGGTTGCTGCAGATCGACCCCCAACCGTTTCATCTCGTAGACGAGAAAGTGCAAATCAAAGCTCGCGTTGTGAAAGACCCAGACCGAATTTTCGATGCGCTTCTGAATTTCAAGCCAGACATCGGCAAAGCGCGGCGCGTCTTGTAACTCTTCGAGTGAAAGCCCATGAATTGCTGTAACATCGTAGGGAACAATACGATCGGGCCACAAGAGTGAAGACCACTGGTCGGTGATCTTTCCATTCTCGATTGTTACTAAAGCGATCTCGACCATCCGATGACATTCTTCGGCAGAGACAAAACCGGTCGTCTCGACATCGATCGCGATAAAACGATGGACTTCGATCGCATCGTCGGGCGTTAAGGGCATCCCCGGTAGCAAGGGCTTATTCACTCCGCTTCCTCCCCATTTCTTCGCACACGAGCGTTGTGATCCAGTGTATTGAGCCGAGGTGAAAATGTCTAGTACGAGAAATTTTTTGCCCTTCTCAGAAAACAAAGGGGACCAGCCAAAGACTGATCCCCTCTCGTCTTTTTGTCTCGAGGCTCTTAGCGCCGAATGACCAATTTTTTCAGTTGGCTCGGCACTGTATGGCCGTCGCGCCCTTGCGCCGTGATCCGGTACAGATAGACTCCGTTGGCTAATGGAAGACCGTTTCGATCAACCCCGTTCCAAATGAACGAACTTCCAGTGACTTTGTCGCTCTCAAAGAGTTTGATCCCCAAGAGATTGTAGACGGTGACTTGAACACCCGTGATTCCTACTCCCTGTGCGCTAAACGCGATGGGCGAAGAGCTCGTCACCGGGTTCGGACTCGCTTGCCATTCGCTGACGGCGAGTTCTCTCGCTTCGGAGGCCGGCGCGCTCTGGATTCTGAAGCACGGGCACTCGATCGTCCCGTTGATGTGCACTTGCAACCCAAGCGGCCCATGTTTGCAGAAATCTTCAGGACTGAGCTCTTGGTTTGTGCTGGCAAGAGTTGCGTGGAGAACGCAACGCTCGCGCACGCGGAAGGTCCCCGTCGATGTCTGAACGATAACAGTCCGGATCAACGTTCCGGTCAGATACCCTTCGCCGTGGGGGAAGGCACAGCAACGTATGGCCTCTTCTTCTGGGTCGGGAAAATCAGTGACGAAGCCCAAAGTCCCGACCATATCCCCGGCGGCGATCAGGCTCCCGGTCGTGGGCGAGAATATCTGGAATGGCCCTCCGTAACGTCCGATGACTTTGGGGTCGGGACTACCTTGCGTTCCGCAGTCATGCGTGGTCCAGACAATTTTTAAAGAAGCCACAAAGAGACTGTTCTCTCGAATGACTTCCTCATCGCAGGAATCTAGTTTAATGGGAGCTTGAAAATTCAGCCTCGAGATATAGTTGACCTCGTCGTTGCATTGACAGGTGAGACATTGCCAGTCGAAATCTTCCACGGGCCCCAGATTCCAGGAGAGCCTGGAGATGTCCGGGCACCCTCGTGTTGCGTCGTGAGCTTGTGCTTCTTGAGAGACTGCGGAGACAGCGCCGGTCGTAATCCCCAGTGCGACTGCTCCGGCGGAGATTGACCGGATGAGGTCACGTCGCGAGAACTTGGTCTTATCCGAAGCGAGAATGGCTTCGTCAGATTTTTCGAGATCGTCTTCCTCCGAAAGCTCGACTTTGATTTGCTTTACGTCCAATTCTTTGGCTTGCGCCGCGTCTAACTTCTTTTCATCATCGCATGCACACATGATCGAGGTTCCCCTTTCGTTCAAAAATCCTCGTCGGATTCCCCTCCCAGCGAGGTTTTCTAGGGTCGATCGGTTCAGTAATTCTTCCACCTCCTCTCACAAAATGATGGACGTGTGCGCGGCGTGCGTACTCCTAGGCGAGTTCAATTGTGAATAGCACTTTAATTGTAATGGCCAGAGCCTTTGATGTCCAGGCCCTCACGCAAAATCCCCCGACAGCTGCACACTCAGTCCATACTAAAGCTTGATAAAAAGTTGCGTCCTGTTCTTAAATTCAGTAAAATCTCATAGCATTCCGAGAGAAATTCAGGAGAGAAATTAGTGAACATAATGATGACAAAGACGCAGCACCATCGCAATATTGCCATTATCGCGCACGTCGATCATGGGAAGACCACCTTGGTCGACGCTATGCTCCACCAGACTCATACCTTCCGTGATAACCAGGAAGTCGCTGAACGCGTGATGGACTCTATGGACCTAGAGCGCGAGCGCGGCATCACGATCAAAGCCAAAAACGCAAGCATCGAATACAATGGTGTCAAGATTAACATAGTCGATACTCCCGGCCACGCGGACTTCGGCGGCGAGGTCGAACGGACGTTACGAATGGTCGATGGTGTCTTATTGTTAGTAGACGCCAAGGAAGGCCCGATGCCCCAGACCAAATTCGTCTTGCGCAAAGCCCTGGCGTTGGGCCATAGAGCGATCGTGGTCATCAACAAAGTCGACCGCCCCGACGCGCGCATCGCCGAAGTGGCCGAAAAAACATTCGATCTTTTTTTCGAACTGGGAGCCAGTGACGAACAGCTCGATTTTCCTCTCGTTTACACGAGCGCGACCGCCGGCACGGCCACGTTAGATATGAGCCAGCCGGGCAAAGATTTATCCCCCCTGTTCGAGAAAGTGCTGGACACCATCCCCGAGCCCGAGATTCTGTCCGAAGACCCGATGCATATGCTGATTCTCGCGCTGGATTATAACCAGTACAAAGGCAAAATCGGCATCGGGAAGCTCGAAGCCGGATCGATCCGACGCAACCAAAAAATTCTGCAAATCAAGACCGATGGGACTGAGCGCTTCTGGACTATTACGGATCTTTTGGTTTTCAAGGGCTTGAAGCGCGAGTCGGTCGAAGAAGTTTATGCGGGCGATATCGTCGCCATCGCCGGTGTTGAAGACATCAAGATCGGCGAGACGATCACGGACGCCGAAACCCCGAAACGGATGCCACCGGTAGACATCGACGAGCCGACGATGCAGATGACGTTCGGTGTCAACACCGGCCCCTTTTCTGGGCGCGAAGGGCAGGCCACGACGTCGCGAATGTTGCGCGAGCGTCTTCTGAAAGAGTGCGAGACAAACGTGAGCTTGCGCGTACAAGAGACAGAGAGCCCGGATCAGTTCCTGGTTGCCGGGCGCGGCGAACTGCATTTGGCCATTCTGATAGAGACGATGCGCCGTGAAGGGCTGGAGCTGCAAGTCTCGCAACCTGTCGTCTTATTGAAAGAGATCAACGGCGTCCCGATGGAGCCGGTCGAAATCGTTTCTATCGAAGTCTCATCTCAATTCAGCGGAGTGGTCATGGAAGAACTGGGACGGCGCCGCGGTGTCTGGCAGGGCATGCACGAGACTGCCCATGGAGCTCTGCACTATACGTTCTTGGTCGCAACGCGTAATCTTTTTGGTCTGAAGAGTTTGCTGATGACCCGCACGAACGGAACGATCATCATGTACCATCGCTTTGAAGCGTACGAGCCGGTCACGAGCAAACCCCTGGAGCGAACTCACGGTTCGTTGGTCTCGATGATGGCAGGCGCGACGACGGCCTATGCGCTCAACAACGTCCAAGAGCGCGGCACGCTCTTCGTCGGGCCGGGCGTCGATGTGTACGCGGGCATGGTGATCGGGCAGAACTCGCGCGATAACGACCTCGAAGTGAACCCGGCCAAGGGCAAGAAGCTGAGCAACATGCGCGCATCCGGCTCGGACGAGCAGATTATTTTGGCTCCGCCGGTGCAGATGTCGCTCGAAGCCGCTCTAGAATACATCGGGCCGGACGAGCTGGTCGAAGTGACTCCCAAGAGCATTCGCTTGAGAAAACGCTACCTCACTAAGAACGAGCGCGAGCGCGCGGCCAAACAGGGCTGAACGAAAATTCCTCTCAGTTTGTGAAGGGCCGGCCAAGGACTTCTTCGCTCGGTTCCCAATGCCAGTGACCTGAGTCTCTCGAGACGCGCCAGACCAGTTTCCAGAGATTAGCTTCACGTATGGGAACGCCATAATCTGCGATAGCAGTCGCATGATCCTTTGTTGTTCTGTTATAGAGATAAAGAATAACTAGGGTGTGACTTGCCACTCTTGTCCATTCCACCCAAACAACATCCCATCCGGGTTGCGTCAGAATCCCCACCCAGACGGCTTGCGCCGCCGGTGAAATTTCATTCCAGTTGTGCCACAGGTATTGATCTGAGACAGTCTCTTCTGCCTGCGCCTGCACGAACAAGGGGGTGAGAGCCAACAAACCGACCGCCACGATCGCTGAGAAAATTCTCATACTGCCTCCTTTGCCTAGATTCTCATACTAATTCGTCATTGGAATGTCTGGATAAACTGGCGGCAAAGGCTGGCTGGAAGAGCCAATCATTCGGACATTTAGAAAGCAAAACAGTATCAGCTCCAAGGTAGGATCAGTTCGGAAACCTCCTGACTCTAGGACTAATGAAGGGAACAAACGAGGCTCAGTGACTGGCTGGGGGAGGACGTTTGTCACTCGCCCAGCGCAGCTTAGGAATGTGCGATGTATCGAAGGGAAAAAACCCTTGCTCAGCGCGCTCTAATTCTGCCAAGCACTGCGTACACTGGTCAACAAAAGGATGCAGTTCCAAAAACTCGGCGCGACCCGGCTCCAGATATGGCTCGATCTGATGCAGCCCTTTTCGTAAAACCTTGCCGGCACCGACATAGTTTTTTCTCTCAGCGTGATAAAATCCGACGGCGATCTTGATGATCGCTTGATAAAGGTCTTTCAAATCGCTCATCTCGTGGCGCCACTGATCTTCGAGCACTTCGTGGCACTCGAAGAACTCGCGATTATTAAAAAGTGCAATTCCTTTGCGAAGTTCTTCCAAGTCATTCATAGCTTCACTCTAACGGATCGAATTATTCTCAGCAAATGACTATCGGAATCTCTCCAGTTCTTGGTAAAATAGAGCAAGTCTGCTGGGATGCTTGGAAAATTTGAGGAGGAGTTTATGAATAAGCTCTACAGTTATGTGATACCGCCGTGGATCCTGCTGATCGTGATTGCTTTCGCTGTCTCCGGGTACGTCTTCACCCAAATCCTGGGTCCTGGCTCGAATATCCCCAAAGCGAATTGTAATTCGATCAAAGGCTGTCTCGCCCAGGGAAAGCAATTCTATAAATCCGGCTTCTTCCCGCCCGCAGAGAAAGCCTTCAAAAAAGTTCTGGACAAAGACCCTGAGAATGCCGAAGCTCTGGCTCAACTGGGACGGATCGCTTTCTACAAAAATCAACTCAAAGAAGCCGAATCTTTCTTCCAGAAAGCGCTCACAGTAGATTCCAAAAATCAGATCGCGAAAGAGCTGTTGCCCCTGGTCTACTATCGGTTGAATGAGTTCGCAAAAGCAGCTCCCTTGGAGAGCGAGTTGGGCAACCAGCCGCTGAGCGATCGACTTAATTCGTTTGAAAATCAACCTCTCTATCAGATTGAAGCCAAGAATGAGACACTTCGTGTTCCGTTCATTAAGACCGATCCAGTCCCGGTGGTGCGCATTAGCGTGAACGGCAGCGCGCCCGTCGATTTTATCATCGATACCGGAGCCGCCGAATTAGTGATTGACAGCAGCTTGGCCCAGCGCGTGGGCGCCAAGACCTTTGGAAAATCCAAGACAGGTTATCCGGGAGGATTGCAAACAGAGTACGAGTATGGCCGCGTCGATTCGGTCTCTTTTGAAGAAAGCGAAAGCTCCAGCGGCGGAAACTGGTCCATCAAGAACGTGCCCGTGCATGTTCAGAACTTAAGAGCACTCGCCGTGATCTTCAAGGATGTAGAAATCAAAGGGATCATCGGTACGACGTTCTTGTATCAATTCTTAGCCACGATTGATTATCCCGAGGGTGCGCTCATCCTGCGCAAGAAGGACGCAGCTCGCTCCACGGAGCTGGTCGCCCTTGCCAAGAGCACCAAAGAGATTTTTTCAGTTCCCTTCTGGATGGCCGGCGATCACTACATCGTTGCCTGGGGAACTCTCAACAAAGGTGCGCCGACGCTCTTCTTCGTCGATACGGGGCTGGCGGGCGGTGCTTTTCTTGCTCCTCCTTCGACGATCCACCAAGCCGGCATTACTGTCGTGGAACATCAGGGTATTGACGGAGAGAAAGACGAAGGCAGGCCGCAAGGAGTTCCATTCAGCGCCAATGAGTTAACCCTGGGCGAAGTCAAAGCTCGCGAGGTCTTGAGCTTCGCCGATGTATTCCCGGAGAAATTAGAGTATCAATTCGGCTTCCGTATAGGGGGAATTGTCTCTCATCAGTTCTTCCGCGAGTATGCGGTCACGTTCGATTTTATCAGTATGAATATTTTCTTAGAGCACAAGGAGATCTCGCAGTAGGGGCGGGCCTCTGTGCTTGCCCTTACGGTTTTCTTGGCGCCCTTGGCGTCTTGGCGGTTTTAAGTTATTTCAAAGTTTGACAGCCCGCTTTCGTCCGCTACAATGACAATATCTAAAATTTCACATCCAAGGAGGATTTTCCATTATGGCTCTGGAAGTAGGACAGAAGGCACCGGATTTTACCGTGCCCAGCGTCGATGGAACCAACCCGCCCGCTCCGCTCACCTTGAGTAAAGAGCTGGGACAGGGGCCCATAGTTTTGGCGTTCTTCCCGTTTGCGTTCACGTCCGTCTGCACCACCGAGATGTGCCACTTTCGCGACAATTTAGCTCAGTACAATCAACTGAACGCGAAAGTATTTGGCATCAGCGTGGACAGCCCAGCCACTCTCAATAAATTCGCGCAGGAGCAGAAGTTCAACTTCAAGCTCTTGAGCGATTTTAATAAAGAGATCATCCAGAAATTTGGTGCTATGCACGAGAATCTAGGGGGGTTGAAGGGCGTCGCCAAGCGCAGCGTCTTTGTCTTAGACAAGAATGGTACTGTGAAATATAGATGGGTTAGCGAAGACCCCAAACAGCTCCCCGATTTTAACGCCGTCAAGAACGCGGTTGAGAGCGCAAAGTAGAAGTAAACGAAAGCAAAATTCCAGGAAAAGTTTGGATGCCGGCCCACATGCGGCCGGCATCCATTTTTTCTAATGGCGCACCGCACGCGCTTTAGGCTTTGCCTCAGCCTTGGCGCGAATGACATAAGCGCACACGGCATCGCCCTTGATGATATGTTTCTCACGGGTCACTGTAGCGTCGTCCAATACTTTTCGGAATAGGTCGAGCTCGTGGCTGCAGGCCGACTGGCACTTTTTTGCGATCTGGCAGATGGCACAGTTGTGCTCGCGCAGCACAAACGTTTTTCCGTCAAGCTGCTCCCAGTCTGCCATGTAACCTTCTTCGGTGCGAATTTTCACAAGCTCAGCGACACGGTCTTTTAAGCTCTTGCCGGATAAGCGCTCACTATATTGTTTGGAAAGCTCGTCGGTGCGCTTATCGAAAAGTCTTTCGATGCCCTCGTCGCCGTAAAGGGCTTTCACGGTGTCGAGCAAGCTGTTGGCTAATTGGGGATAAGTCCGTGGGAAAGTCTCATCGCCTTGCTCTGTAAGTGAGTAAACGTAGCCTGGACGACCTTGGCCGCGCTGCTCAATTCTGTACTTGATGAGCCCATCGCGCTCCAGCGTAATCAAGTGACGGCGCACGCCCATCGAGGTGATGCCCAGCTCATCCGCAATCAGATCGGCCGTGAGTGCTCCCTTGAGTTTTAATAAGTTTAGGACCCGCTCGCGCGTGTCCGTCGTTTGAGACAACTTCGTCGCTTCTATCATGCTCGATTCTCCCTAATGTCACTCCATTGTAACAGGGCTTCGCTAATTTGACAACTTTATAAACAAGATAGTTGACAAAATTATCCTGATTCATGTATACTTCAGATGATTCAGCGAAAAGGAGGCGATCACAATGCTCACTAATGATTGGTACTACCTCGAACAGTATATCCCCGAATACTCCCAAAATCTCCAGCGCCAGGCGCACACTGAGCGCTTGGTTCATTTCGTTCCTTCCGTGCACACAAGGTCTCAGAAGATTCGAATCCATCTGGGTTATCTTCTTGTTCGCGCGGGCTATCAGTTGATGAAGCCGAGGGCCTTGTCAGTAGACGAACGTCGTGTTATAATTTAAGCTCTTTCGCTACAAATACTGAGAGGGAAAGGCCCCGCATTCAACCGAGTCCTAGGAGTGTTTCTATGTCTCATTCATGGGCGATCGAGACAGAAAATTTAGTGCGCATCTACAAGGTCAAACACAAGCGCGGCGACGCCGAGTCAGCTCCTTTTAAAGCTCTTGACGGAGTCAATTCACAGGTAGGCACTGGCGAGCTTTTTGGGCTGCTCGGCCCGAACGGTGCCGGCAAGACCACGCTCATCAAAATTTTGACAACACTCTTGTTGCCGACGAGCGGTACAGCCCGTGTCGACGGCGTCGATGTCGCAGCGAACCCGCAAGAAGTGCGCCGCCGCATCAACATGGTCTCGGGCGGAGATACATGCGGGTACGGTCTACTCACGGTCGAAGAGAATTTGTGGATGTTCACTCAATTCTACGGGCTAGACAACAAGACCGCCCGCGAGCGCATCGGGAAAATGCTCGAAATCGTCGGGCTTCAAGACAAAGCCAAATCCAAGTCATATCAATTGTCGACCGGACAAAAACAGAAGATGAACTTCGCCCGTGGTTTCTTGAACGACCCGAAAATTCTCTTTTTGGATGAGCCGACGCTCGGCCTCGACGTGCAGACATCTCGCGTGCTGAGAAAGTTTGTTAAGCAGTGGGTCCGCGAGCGCCCCGGCAGAACGTTATTGCTCACGACGCACTACATGGCCGAAGCGGACGAACTCTGCGATCGCGTGGCGATCATCAACCAAGGCAAGATCTTGGCGTGCGACACGCCCGCCAATCTCAAAAAGCGACTCCAAGGAGCCTCGGTCTTCAAGCTCCACGTGACGCCTTTGGAGCAGACAGAACTCTTTTCTGACCTCCCCGGCGTCAGCAATTTTTCTGGGCATCGCCGCAACGGCCACACGGAGCTAAACTTCATCCTCGACGATGAGAACACGCTCGTCAAAATCTTGAGTGCGGTGCAACAGAGCGGAGCGCATTTGATTTCGCTCGACAAACATGAGCCAACGCTCGAAGATGTTTTCATCGACTTAGTTGGCAAAAGCCTTAGCGAGATCGAAGAACAAACCGGGAGCGTATCGTGAGGAGCGAAGTGATTCTCTTTTTGCGAACTGTTTTGGGGCGAGCCTATCCACGGCTGATCGGAATCCAGCGCGAAAAAAGCTGGTTGATTTTCGGAGTTTTTCTTCCGTTGCTCGGAGTCTCGGCCTATGTCTTTATTTATAAAGCCCTAAAATCTCCCCCTGAGTTTGTCGGGTTTGTCATCTTGGGAGGAGCGATGACAGCTTATTGGCTGAACGTGCTCTGGAGTATGGCGACTCAGTTTTATTGGGAGAAAGAGACGGGCAATCTCCAGCTTTATCTGATGGCTCCAACTTCGCGCATGGCCATCTTGATGGGCATGGCCTTTGGCGGGCTCGTCTCGACAAGCATCCGTGCCGCAGCAATTCTCATCGTCGGCTCGCTCATCTTCAGCGTCCATTTTACTGTTGTGAGCTGGTGGCAACTGATTCTCGTCTTCTTATTCACTATGGTTGCGCTCTACGGACTGGGTATGCTTTTTAGCTCGCTCTTCTTGCTCTTTGGCCGCGAGGCGTGGCATCTTTCGAGTCTGCTCCAAGAGCCGATTTATTTTCTGTCGGGTTTCTATTTTCCCATCAAGAGCCTCGGCTATTGGGTTTCGATTGGTGCGTCGATCGTGCCGATCACGCTGGGACTGGACGCGATGCGCCAACTCGTCATGCCCTCAGCGAAGTGGGGGTTTCTCAGCGTGGATGAAGAACTTGGCATTCTTTTAGTGATGAGCATCGTCTTCGTCTTCGTCGCGCACCGAGCCTTGCTTTATATGGAAAACCTAGCGCGGCGCGAGGGGCGTTTGACGATTCGAGGGCAATGAACCAATGATTTACGTAGGGGCAAACGGCCATTCGCCCCTACAAGCAGACAGAATTGGGAGAATTCTCTATGCACGAAAGCGCGCGCAGCTTAAAAGTCGCCGCATGGCTGGGCTGGCAGATCGAATCCAACTGGACCGAGCCTTTTCTCTTCTTGACGTATTCAATCCTAAAGCCGGTCGCAAGCGCGCTCATTCTAGTTTTTATGTATTTGGTAATCAGCCAAGGGAATTTCAACAACCCGCTTTTCGCGTACATCTATGTGGGCAATGCCTTCTTCATTTATGTCGGTGCGGTTCTCTTGGGGGTCAGCAACACGATCGTCGATGACCGTGAGCACTACGGCATGCTCAAGTATATCTACGTCTCGCCGATTCAAGTCTATTTTTATCTGCTCGGTCGCGGTATGGCCAAGACGATGACAGCCACGATTGCCGTTGTTATCACGCTCGCGTTCGGGGCCATCGCGCTCGGCGTGCGCCCGGATTTTTTCACCATCGACTGGCCTTTGTTAATAATTACACTGACCGTCGGTCTCGCGGGATTGGGATTCATGGGAATTCTCTTGGCTGGCATCTTGCTTATCACTGCGCGACACAATGACATCGTGGGCGAAGCCGTCGCGGGAGCGCTCTATCTCTTGTGTGGGGCGGTCTTTCCCATCAGCGTCATGCCCGACTGGCTGCAATGGGCTGGCCGCGCGATCCCCATCACCTACTGGCTCGAAGGATTGCGGCGAGCACTGCTCGGCACTGAGTTAGTGCAAAAGCTTCACACAGGCCTAGAAGATTTCTCGACCCCAACGATTCTTCTGATTCTCCTCGGCTCGACTCTCTTGGCTATTTTGCTCTCGATCGGCTTTTATCGCTGGTGCGAGCGCCGCGCCAAAGAAAAGGGTCTCATCGACATGCAGACGATGTATTGATTTATTACCGCCAAGACGCCAAGGACACGAAGAACGGCCATTTAGCGAATTTCTTGGTGCCTTGGCGGTTCATTTGTTTTCTTCCTTCGCTAGTGTAACCTTCATCACTCTCAGCGCCCGAATAGAACCGAATTTTCACTTTCCCTCCATCAAATTTTCACAGCGCATCCCCCATAATGGGAGCGTGAACGAGATCGAGCAAAGGAGACCTACAAGATGGTGTTAAGAAAGCGGATCGAAAAACTTCAGATGACGCTCTGGGTTCGTGCGCGCCAGTTGTCCGTGCAGATCAACGAATCGGTGATTTTCCCTGAAGACACAACAGAGTACAGCCGCATCAAATCGCTAGAAAAACAATTGGATGCCGTCCGACGGCGCTTGGACAAGGTTGAGTACATTGCCCAATCGCGCTTAGACCGAAAGGATGCGCTGAAGAGTCGGCCTATGATCGACCACGTCGCTTCCAGTTTATCTCCTCCTACGGTGCCAGATAATGTAGCGGTGACTGCTCCTTGACCCGTCTACCTCGGCAAGTGTAGAGGCGTGAGGCGAGTTCCCTCACGCCTCCCTCCTTCGCCGATGAAGAATCACACTCTCGCTAAATCGAACTTGTGCCCGTAGCGGCGCTTGAACTCTTCAATCAGCAGGTGCTGGGCATTTTCGTTGACAAACTTAAATGCTGCTTCGCGCGCAAGCTTCATAATATCCAAATCCGCGATCAAGTCGGCAGCTCTGAACGTTGTATCGAGGCCATGCTGGGCATAACCGAGTAGCTCCCCCGGCCCACGAATTTTTAGGTCTTCTTCAGCGATCTTGAAGCCATCTAAATTATCCCGAAAAACTTCGAGCCGCGCGCGCCCCTCTTCGCTCTTGGCCTTCGCGATTGCGAAACAATAAGACTTCTGCCCTGCACGTCCGATCCGCCCGCGCAATTGATGGAGCTGGGCTAAGCCGAATCTGTCGGCGTGTTCGATCACCATGATCGTCGCGTCCGGCACGTCGATTCCGACTTCGATGATCGTTGTACTCACTAAGACGTCAATCTCTTTCTTGCGTAGTTGTTCCATCACAGATTTTTTTTCTTCTTCATCCATGCGCCCGTGCAATAGGGCGACTCTAAACTCTTTGAAGACGGTTTGCTCTAATTCGGCTTTTGCTTCGGTTGCGGCTTGCAAGTCCAATTCTTCGGACTCTTCGATCAATGGATAGACGATGTAAGCTTGGCAATCCTTTTTCAGTTCGGCGATCACAAACTCGTAAATCCCATCACGCTTGTCTTCCGAGACCCAGTAGGTCTGAATTTTTTTCTCAAAAGGCAACTCATCCAAAATTGAAATCTCGAACTGTCCGTAGAGCGTTAGCGTAATCGTCCTTGGAATGGGGGTTGCGCTCATGACCAAGATATCTATATTTTCCCCTTTCTTCTCAAGTTGTGCCCGTTGGATGACACCGAAGCGATGCTGCTCGTCGATCACCGCGAAGCCCAAATTTTTGAATTCGACATCGTCTTGGATAAGTGCGTGCGTGCCGATCAGAATATCGATTTCGCCGTACTTGACGGCTCTTCGAATGACTTCTTTGTCGCGTTCGGGGAGACTCCCGATCAAAAGCTGAACTTTTGGCGCATTTTTCACCGTCGAAAAAATTTGCTTGAGGCGCTGATAGTGTTGTTCGGCCAAGATCTCCGTAGGAGCCATGATCGCCGACTGATAGCCGGCTTCGTGTGCGATGAAGCATGCGGTCGCCGCAACCACGGTTTTGCCGGAGCCGACGTCGCCCTGCAGGAGTCGGTTCATCGGTTTGGGCAAGACCATATCGGCGCGAATCTCTTCGATGGACTGACGCTGAGCATTCGTGAGTCTGAAGGGGAGCACTTCGTAAAATACCTCAAGACGCTCGTCGGAAATCTTCATGCTATGTCCAACGCGCTCGACGGCTTTTTGTTTCTCCAGGGCAACTCCGATCTGAAAGATAAAAAATTCTTCGAAGGCGAGCGTGCGTCGCGCGCGTTCGTGCTCTTGGACACCCGTCGGGAAGTGAATTCTCTCGAATGCCTGCACTCTGGGCATCAGATCGTGGGGCGTGCGGACCTCTTCAGGAATCAGCTCGGCGATGAAATCGCGATAAGCCGAAAAATTCTCGCGTATCAATCTAAACAGAACGTTTTGCGTCAGCCCTTCAGTCGCAGGATAGATCGGCACGAGTCGCCCGGTTAATAAATTTTTGTCCGCCGGCTCCCAGATGGGGTTGCTCATTTGAATTTGGCTGTAACCGCGCTCAACCTCGCCGTAGATCGAGATCGGCTCTTTGGTCGAGATTTGATTCTTCAGCCAAGGTTGATTGAACCAGACAGCATAGATCACACCCGTGTTGTCCTGCACGGCGACTTTAAAGATCTCTAATCCCTTACGCGGCGTAATCACATTGGCGGCTCGCACGTTGCCGCGAATCACGACTTTCTCCCCGTGACGAGCCTGCGCGACTTTTTTGATTTGGCTGCGATCTTCGAGCCGTCGCGGGAAGTAAGTTAAAAGATCTTCGATTGATTGGATGCCGAGCTTATTGAGAAGCTTCTCTCGCTCCGGCCCAACACCTTTGGCGTAGCGCACGGGGCTTTGGAGCGAGCGAGTCTCATGCGGTGGTTGAGAGGTTTGCTCAGTCGACTCCGGCACCGGAAGGCCGATGGCGTCGAGTGCTCTTAGCTCGTCTTCCAAATTTTGAACAATTGCGCGTCGCTGGGGTACGGGCTTGTTCGCATAGTTTCGAACGGTTTGTGTTAGACTCTCTGAGACGGGCTTGAGAGTTTCTATCTTTTCAAGCTCTCTGGCTAATGCGATAATAAATTTTTCCAGGCCGCCGTCGACGGCCGTGTCTTGATACTTCGAGCGCTTCTCCAGATCTAGGACTTTCCGCAGGCGCTCAGGAATTGGAGCCGGTTTCCGAGAGTGCTTCATGGTGTTTGAAAAATTTGGCGATTCCATTCTATAATGAAGTCAGCCAAAGTCAAAAATTTTCATCTTTGGTAGTATATCACAAGCGTGAAAGCTAAGAACCAAATAGGAGAATAAGATAGAATGGCTCTAAAAATTCGTAAATACCCGGACCCGATCCTGCGCCGGCGCGCTCAAGAAATTAAGTCGATCGACGCGGAGATCAAAAAGTTGGCCGACGAGCTGGTCGAGGCGATGGTGCTGGCCAAGGGCTACGGCCTGGCCGCCCCGCAGGTCGGTGTTTTGAAACGAATGATTACGACCGATGTGAATGACAATCTCTATGTGCTCATCAATCCAGAAATCGTAGAGAGGGGCGACGAGAACGTCGAAGGGCTCGAGGGTTGCTTGAGCATTCCCAGAGCCGAAGCCGAAATCATACGTCCAGCGCGCGTCAAAGTGCGTGCGCTCACACCTGAAGGCAAAGAGATCGCCCTCGACGATAACGGCTTACTGGCGCGCGTGCTTCAGCATGAAATCGACCATCTGAACGGCGTTCTTTTTATCGATTATCTGAACGAAGCGAAAAGACTTTCGCTGCTCAAAGAGTACGAGCGCTCGCAGCGCGAGGGAAAGACTTCAAAGAAAGCCAAAGCAACAGCGGCGCTATGAAAATTATCTTTGTAGGGACAGCACCCTTAGGCGTACCGACATTGCGTGCGATTGCGCACGAGCACGACGTGCTGGCCGTTTTCACGCAGCCCGATCGCCCGGCGGGACGGCACTTGCAGTCAAAGCCTCCGCCGATCAAAGAAGCAGCTTTGGAGTTGAGATTTCCCATTTATCAGCCGGAAAAGATCAACCGAGATGTCGAATTTATCAAGCAACTTCAACCCGAGCTGATCTTCACTTGTGCGTATGGGCAAATTCTTTCCAAGAAACTGTTGCAAGTTCCATCCAAGGGCTGTGTGAATTTGCACGCCTCGCTCTTGCCCAAGTATCGTGGCGCTGCGCCGATTCAGTGGGCCATTGTCAACGGCGAAGAGTTCACGGGGTTGACGACCTTTCTGATGGATGTTGGTGTAGACGATGGCCCGATTCTCTTGCAAGAGTCGATTGTTATCACCGACGACGACACGGCTGCGACGTTGCACGAGCGCATGGCGACGATCGGTCCTGATCTGGCGTTGCAGACACTCGACGAGCTAGAGAAGGGTATCCTTCAAGCGAAGTCGCAAGATCACTCTCAAGCGACGTATGCGCCCAAGATCACGGACGAGATGGCGCGGATTGATTGGAGCCAACCCGCACAAAAGATTCACAATTTAATTAGGGGCTTCAATCCTGTGCCGGGGGCATTCACATTTTTGAACGGGTCGCGTTTGAAAGTTTATCAGAGTCGTGTCATTGCGAGTGCCGACGATGGAGAGCCCGGTGAGATTCTGAGCGCAGGACCAGGTGGAATGAGCGTTCAAGCGGGCGTCGGCGCGCTTGAATTGTTAGAAGTTCAGCCGGAGTCGCGGCGGCGTATGAGTGCGCTGGATTTTGTGAGAGGGCATAAAGAAGCTGTGGGAGCCAGCTTAGGCTGATGAAAATTCAAACTACTGTTCTCCTCGTCCGCCACGCTGAATATGGCACAACTATCGAATCCAGCGATCCTCCCCTCAGCGCCCAAGGCCGCGAGCAAGCCCAAAAACTGGGTCAATGGCTCAAAGCGAACTATATGATTGATGCGATCTATTCCAGCACGCTTGCCCGCGCTCGCGAGACCGCAGAGATTGTTAACGAAAGTTTGAGCCTGCTCATCGCGTTCAAAGATGAACTGCAAGAATTTTCGGTGTGGCCTTTGCTCCCAACGTTTCCTCAACTTTTCGACCCAGAGGATCTTTTTGGAAAGCATCATCAGGAAAAACTCCCCGTTGAATACTGGTCTTTTGCTGAACAAGTTTTTGGCACTTTCAAAGAAATTATCCAAACCCATCGAGGCAAGATAATCTTGATTATCGCTCATGGACACGTGGTCGGCACGATCGTTCGCTGCTTGACAGGCGGGCATCGCATGGCCATCCATTCCGAGCCCACCGGCGTAACGCAAATCCAGCACTGGGATGATGGGGTGTGGGAGATCGATTTTCTGAATCGCCGCGAGCACTTACCTTAGTTCGATAGACCTCGAAATAAGATTATATACTCTAATATAATATTTAAAGAATATTAAAAATATCTAAAGAATATAAAATCTCTTAAAATACATATATACACGATAGCGAAAAATGCGGATGAAGTCGGCGCTCATGGGCAGTGTCCTTCAAGGTGGTCGTTATTACGGAGTTGGGGTCTGATTTCTCACGGATTCTTCCCTGGATATGTTGAATAGCTTCGATCAAATCAGAAAATTCATATTTTGTGGCGTGAGCTACCGCGAATGAAACTTATATTACCGACGGACGTATATTTAGTCGCGTAAACTCAAGCCCAAAGTGAAAGGAGGGGCCATGAGATGGAAGTGGGTCTATGTGCGCAGCCGTAGTAACGGACTGGAGTTCGCAATGGTCTCCGTCCCGAACGACCTCACAGTGTCCCAGTTCAAATTGATGCTCGGTGCAGATCCACGTAGTTTAGTGACGGTGCATTCGGAGTTTTTGCCTTTGGGCGAGAATGACGCGCTCTTTGAGCGGGTCAACAACTTCGACACCATCTACATCGAGCCCCAGAGGAGGTGGGCCGCTCGGTGAAACACGCAGCGCATCCAGACCAATCGTGAAGCCGCTGGGGGTATGATTTCCGGCGGCTTTTCGTTTTAGAGCAATATCATCTCCTTCCTAGAATTCCGAAAAAACCACCAAGAAAATCAGTAGCAACGGAAATATTTTCAGACCGAAGGCTCCTCCGGCTCCACCAGTAACTCTAATAATTTCCCCTCGCGGATGATCTCTAATACTAATTTGTCATAGGAATGTCTGGATAGAGTGGAGACCCCTGAGCCACCAGGGATAAGCGGTCAAGCATCGCAATTGCGCCGGTGCTTCCCAATAGGGGCGCAGCGCTTCTCCCAAGGCTTGCTCCAGCGCCTCCAAG
>JACOSB010000139.1 GCA_016179105.1 Candidatus Acetothermia bacterium | reverse complement strand
ATCAATTCCAGCAATTGACTCCGTTCTCCTTCGCTCAAGTGCACCACATATTTCTTCGGTCGCGGCATGGTTTCCCTCCTGGAGGTGTGATTCCCTCCACTCAGGATACCACCATAGAATCATTGTGGTCGAGTACTAGTAGAATTAGAATTAGGATCAGGAAAACCAAACCTATTGCTATATGAATGATGAAATTCTTTCGCTGATCTGTATGAGAATTGCGTAAAAAGATAAACAGTATGCCAGATACGGGCACAATTCCAACCAACAAACCTAGAATGTAGTTCAGGGTGAGCATCGTTGTACCCTTATCCCTCAAATTGATAACCAGATAGGTAGAGAAGATCCAGAGGGCCATACCAACAATTCTATAAATCCATTTTCGCGGTGCTGTAGACGGCTCGCGATGGCCAAGCAAAACCAGCAGTCCACCCAATACGAATATCAAGCCAAGAAAGATCCCTCCTTCTATCCCAGCGAACGAATTTGGTTCTGGATATAAGCTCACCATATAAGCAATAGTGCAATAACCTAATAATAAAGTCTGAGCTACAGTAAGCGGCTCAGTCTCATTTTGCATCTCTGACTGCCCCTCTCAGTTCAAGTCTTGAGTGCTGACAACATCCTCATAGATTTCGATCAGTTCCAAATCCCTGTGCATCCCCAGGCTGGCCACGTCCCAGGAAACCAAGTCGGCAGCCTTGTCAAAGCTGCCGAAGTGGACAGTGAGCTTGCCGTATCTCTTGTTTATCTTGTCCATGACAAGGAGAAGCTGCTCCCTCTTCCTTTGGACTTCAAAGATGGGCTGCGTCATCCTCTTGCTGCAATAGAAACGATTCACCCCCATCCCAATCTTGCGGACTGATGGAGGCGAGCTCAAGCGCTTGGCCCTTGACATCTTCTGTGAGCGTCTGGCGCATGGATACTCCCTGTTCATATAGACTGAGAGCAGTCAATATAGAAAATATCGCCAGACAGGAAACCATCTCTGGTTCAACAACCACTTTACTCGACCATCACTTTCAAAGAAATGATGTAATCGACGGAAAACTGATTGATGACGTTAACTTTGCCCGCAGACCAAGGGATGGATTTTAACTCCTTCCGCTTTTCGATTAACTGCTTCAAAGTCATCCCTGAAACAGTCACATTGTTCTGTGCTTGTAGCTGCTGTTTAAGGAACTCAACTAGGCGGGCAGTGGCATTCCGCACTAGCTCAGTGTCAGAGCTTGTATCTTCCGCAGCGGTCACCAAAACCCTGACAGTTTGGGGAGATTGCGCCTTGGTGTATAGTGTGACAGAGGTTGAAGAATTGTTTGAGCCAGGGAACGCAAACGCATCGGCGTTCTTTGGGATGGCGACCACGTCCCTACTTTCATAATCGCCCTTTTGAGTCACAAGCTGGATTTTCAAGGTGCTATATTCTCTCCCCTCAGGATGGGGATTAGCGGTGAGCCTGAATGCCTCGTTCAAGTCAAGGGGCTTGTTGGGGCCAAAGTTCAGTTCTGCAAGAGGTCCCTGGGCTGACGTCTCATATCTCGGGAATAACAGCGCCACCAGCTCGTGGCTTGACTTGAGCTGGCCATCCTCGATAGTGAGCGATACGACAAGCGGCGATGAGCTTCCTTCAGAACCGACACCATGCGTAGGCTGGGGCAGTGCCTGCAGTACTTTAGACAAGAGGGTTCCCCGGGCTTCTTCATCCAGCTTGCCTACTTTTAACGTGCCGGCATCAATATAGTTGGGCTCAACGACGTTCTCGGTGAGCCAGTCGAACTTGTTGACAGCAAGCGCAATCCGGATGGTGTCGTTGGGCGGGCTGCCGGTAGAAGGGGTAAAGAAGTAAGTCAGGACAAACAGCGCGATCGCACCGCCTGCCCGGATGGCCATGCCAGCCCCCGACAAATCGACTCGCAAGAAACCCGGTATAGTGGCTCCCAGCGCTGCCACAGCCAGGCTTACAAGGATGCGCAAGAGCACTGCCAAATTGGCGTCACGGATGGGTTCGTTGCGAACGATAAGCCAGCAGATGAACAGGACGATTAAGACCGCTACAGCTGCGGTCAGCATTTTTTCCCAGAGAGTGGGCTTGTATGATGGATTTCTTATTCTTCTCATATCGGCTCTCTTCTCCTCCTACACCTTGGGCAGCGTCCGCAGCTCTGGGGATGGTTTGGGCGCCCTGTCTTCGAACGAATCATTTTGATTGGCCCACGTTCTGCTCAGACTCATGAGGGCTTGTGTTATCTGGAGGGCGAAGGCCTGTTGCTGCGGGTCCCTCCACTGGTAGCTGGGTGCAGCTCCAACTGCTCTCTGGACCAACTGCTGATAACTCTGCTGCCCTGATTGCGGCGATTGGTAATTGTTGTGAAGCTTCTCTAGGTGTTCTTCCAGAAGGGCCATCGCCGAGCGGTAACGTATCCAGCGGTGGTTGTCCCAGGACAGTTCGTTCGGATTCATGGGCGAAGGGTCAAACCGGCTGGCCAACATTTCGCCGGCACAGCGCCCCCGCTCGCTAAGGGAAGTGATTATCCTAGCGCCCATGTTGAGGTTCAGGCCGCCTTCGCTTGCAGCAAGCCGGACGTGCACGATGCGATCCCGGTATCCAGGCACCTTGAGCTGGGCATTATCGTGCCAGTTGCGTTCGGTATCAAGGATGGCTCTGAAGAAACCAACAAGACGGATAAACCCACTTTCCTTTTCGTCATCGAAGCGGGTCCAGTGGGGAAGGATGCCGCTCCGGTTGGTCAAGGGCATCCAGATGTTCTCGCAGTCATTGGAGGAAGGCTCCGTCCCTGGAGGGAGATCGGCGAGGTTAATGGCAAATGTTGGCCTTGTGGGAAGCGACTGGTCGAAATAATGCACAGGGAAATTGCTGGAAATGCCGCCATCGGAGAACCAGCATCGTTCTGGTCCTGGTTTTTGCTCCGGATGGACTTCTGGCTGAAGCTCTCGATCACCATCCAACTCAACTCTCGTATAGTCCACCGCATGCAGAGGAATGGCACTGACGAGCAAAGGGAAACTCAAGCTCATGCGCGCTGCCACCACCACGGGGAAATCGGCGGGGTCAGGAAGCGGGCGCAACGGGGCAAATTCATCTGGATTTTTGCTGGTCTTCCTTGGATGCTGCTCCATCCAGCGTACCACCTTTTCCGGGAACAATTTTCGGAATTCGCCAGGGTCAAAGTAGAAGATTCTCTCGTTGAAAGGCAGCGTGTACGGCCTGCCGTGCGTCAGGTTCGTCGTCATCATTCGCAGATCGATGTTCTTCAGGCCGTTAGGGTTAGGCGTACCCCAAAGGTCACCGAAGGTCAACGGCTTGTCCGAATTTTTCATGCCGGCAAGTTCGTCCAGGTAGCTGGCCAGCCAAAAGGCTAAGGCATCTGTCTTTGACCTCGATTCGGAACGGCCGGTGCACAACCCGTAGAAGTTTTTCGGTACTCGTGCGACGGCCTGATAGATTCCCACAGCAATCCCGACAAACCCTCCGAAGACAGCAAACAGCACTGCTAACAAGAGGAATAAGGCCAAAGCTGTCGAGGAACCTTGCAGAAGCTGAAAACCGAGGAAACTCATCACAACGCCTGGCAGGACTCCTAACAGTGTATGCAATGGGAAATTCTTGATTGCGCTGAGCAAGACTTTGAGTACTGCCAGAGATCGCTTCTTCTGGCCGATCCCTGCAACCAGGGTGTTGAAGAGCGCTCTCGTCTCCGGTTGGGGCTGGAAGAGCGAGAAGAGGTTGGATTTCCCACCAGCAGATTTTTCACCGATCCATTGGGGCAGCCTTTCCAATTCTTCATAGCTGGCAAGGCCTTTGCTCCTGCCCAGCTCAGCAGCCGCTGTCGCTGCTGCGGCAATCGCTCCTGCGGACGTGCCGCCAATACTCTTGAAATTGTACGTCTTGGCCAGCTCACAGACAGTGCCCGGATACACCACCCCGCTGGTGATGCCTCCCTTCATCACGATGTCGCATGTGCGTGTCGGATGCCCATACTTCGATTGCGCTTTAGTCCTTTCCATCAGCTCTCCTTTAGCGGATCACGAGACGTTTATCCTCGAATAGCCTTCCTGCTAGTCTGCTTAACTGCATACGTCGCTTAGGCCAGAGAATCTAACCCCTCCTTTCCTTCTCCACTTGTCCCCTTTATATGGGGATCCTGAATTGGTCGTATGGCTGGGGCCGTCTTGTAGGAACCCTGTGCCCTGATACCGGGTCGTCGACGGCGATGTAGCTCCCGAGTATTTTGTCCTCCCGTACGTCAATGATAAGGTAGCCGTGCTGGAAGTCGTTGAATTTCTCCAGTGTTTCAGGGCCGTCGTGAAATTTGTACGGCACGCCATTAGGATCAAAGTGGCGATGATCCAACCTGTGGAGCCTCTGGTTATAACCTCCTGCCCCGGCCACAATCGTCGTTACCGCCTTGCCATTGATGTTGCCCGTGAAGCGCTGATAGTCATGCACGTGGCCTGTAAGGATCAGATCTGGGATCCGGCCCGCCGCCTGGGTCGCTTCTTCTATGATTGATTTCAGATATTGACTCCCCGGGTGATGCCCATAGGCGGAATAGATTGGGTGGTGCAGCGAAAGGATCAGCGCGCGGCCCGCTGGGGCGCTTGCGAGTTCCTGCTTGAACCAGTCGATCTGGCTTGAACCGAGGAGCCCACCTTCGGGCACATTGGTGTAGAGCCCAATGATAGTGGCCAGCTGTGTCTTCAGCGTCCAGTAAGCATTGGGCTGGGTCATCGCATCGCGGGGGGCGTCATCGGCTTCCGGGAGATGAATGGCGGCCTGCGAACAAAAATTCCGCATAAACCCTTTCAGCGAGTCCGCAGGCGTGTTGAATTGGTCATTCGGGTCCACATCGCCATCGTGGTTACCGGGGATCGCGAAGATCGGGGCCGGATAATGCAGGTAAGGCTCATAGAATTCCCAGTAATAGTTGATGACTTCACCATCGTAATAGACGACGTCACCCAAGTGATAAAAGAACGATGGGTTGGCCCCGTCGGGATCATTATCGTTGAAGTCAAGTTCCATGTACGTGGCGACCTGTTGCTGATACGTCGTAGTGTTTACGCCGCCGGTGTCCCCAACGGTGTGGAACACAAGGCGCTTCTTGTCGGCAATCTTATTGATGACCTCTTCAGAGAGAATGGAGCTCAGATCAAGATGATAGGGTGGAGCGCCCGTCGGCGATGGAAGATCGAACCAACTATCGCTGCCTTTGCCGCGGGGGTCCTTTTCCGTTTGGAACCCCGGGGGGTCAGTCGTGAAGCCGTTGGCCGCACGGGGCGCATGGAATCGTCGGCCGTGTTTTCCCCTTATGATGTTGGGGGCTTTGCGCTGCAGAACCTTAACCTTTCTTGGTGCCATAGTGGGCCTCCTTCTGTGATGATTTGATTCTTTCGCCCAATATATTCCCTCGTGGAGCTATCCCAACCTGTCATAAGGGGAATGGATTATCCTTTGCTAGATTGGACGGCCGTCCAACTGGAAAGTGTTTCTCCAATAGTCCAGCAAACTCAGATAACGGGGTATTCTTATTTGTGAGCTTTCGATAAGTTTCGGCTAGCGTCGGAGCGGCCACTTGGCAGATCTTATCCCAGCTATATCCTAATTGAGAATTGAGCCAGTAAAGAAATAGTACCGAACAGCCGTTTGAGATTGGATCCACGTCTGTCGGGTTATTCCTCGTCACCCAATCAGGCCGGTCGGAATTAAGCCACTCTGCAGCGGTGGCATAACCGTCAAGGATTTTAGGATAGAGCACCTCTGCCAACACGCGTGACAGCCCCTCTCCGTTCGAACCGCCGCAGTCCCATCCTTTGCTTTGCGCAGCTTCGAATACTTCTACTTCTTCGGCAACCACAAGTGCATTCGTGACATCGGTCTTAATGCTGGGGTTGATTTGTACATCGCAATACAGATCAGCAGATAGACAGGTATGGTGGTATGCCCCTCCGCTGCCATCCTGATTTTCAGACAAGGGCGCTACAATGATGTTGAAGTGTTCAATCTGCACCCCAAACCACTGGGACAACTTCTGGTAATCTTGCTCGCACCTCCCCAGAACGGCTTGGGCAATCTGGTTGCCGGTCTGTCCCAAAATCGTAGCGCTATATACATCAAAGTGTGCTGTCTTCCCAACGTCTTTGGCACGATAGTCAAAATGCGGCCGTCTTGTGAGTTGTCGTTCCTTCAATTCCTTAGTTGAAGAAAAAACCCTATTATGATGATTCTGCATACTCTGCTCCTTTCTGTGTTAACTCATCCTGCCTCATGGCCTGTATCGTCGTCCTAGCCAGTGCGTCGGTTCCTCTAGAATCTTGATAAATTAACTGAAGAGATCCCTTATCCCTCCTTTCTTGAGCAAAGGAGATTAACGCCGTGTCTTTATGATGTCTCTAAGACGTTCTTAGTATAAAATCGCATCGTTAAAAAATCGTTAAATAATTCTTGTAAAGAGGATTTGGCCTAACTTCAAGGCCCCGAGCAGAGCCCTCTTTGCCAATCTGGGAATAAGTTTAGCACGAATCCATAGGATGGGTTAGCGATTGCGCGAATTATCTTGAAACAATGAAGAAATATCAACTTGACACTCCAAGCAGAGAATCTCTGTTCAGGTGTCATTGGTATGTTTGATCGATTGCAAAAGCTTGGCCGGTTCGTTGCATTCTTCATTTTGACTCTTTCAATAGCTTTGTCCTATGATGCTAAAGGGATATGAAGAGACCAAGAGCAAAGGGAGGCTGAGACTTTGAGCGAACTTACAAACATCTTTGACTCATTCTACTCCCGCTTCGTGTTGAGGGATTTCCTGGCCAAGGTCATGCCCGGCCTGATCCTGATCTTCGCGCTGGGGAGTGCAGCCACAACAGGGTTCATCGGGATCTACGCCATCTTGTCCTTTGGCGCGTGGCTGGTGCTCCTGGGCGTGGCTTGGATCGCCGGGTTTGCTGTCCACTCGTTCGGGATGCTATCCAGGCTTATAAAGTACGTTCCCGACGGCGTGGATCTGAAGGAATTCTCGCAGCAGGAAATTGAGTTTTATAAGAGGCTCGGCCCGGAAGAGCAGAGGCGATATGAACGGCTTGGAGTCATCAAGGACACCTGCGGGAACACCTTTGTGGCTCTTTTGCTCCTGCTGGCCATATTCATAATCGATGGTATTGCCGACTGGATCAGCAGCGGAGCTACGGCCGCCACTTCTGTCACTTTTGGAACCCTTTACAGCATCCTTGCTTTCATTGTTGTTGTGGCTGGACTGGTCTATCTCCTGCGCAAGGCGCATATTGACTATGTCGGATGGCAGCATGAGTACATGAACATGGCATTGGAAGGGTACAAGTCTCCGAAAACTACTGGCAAAGCCAATGGGTGAAGAAGGGGCCATCTTCTCTCTAGAACAATCTCGGCGCTTCAGTCATTAGAGCCCCCAATTGCCCTATTCCCGCTCAGCGAATTACGAAGAGACTGGCCAGAACGGACAGGCGGTTAGAGGGCTTGCACAAGGGAATCTAATGGGCCGACTTTTCGGGGGGTGAGAGAAATTCACTCATCCAAGTCTATGGCTTTGCTTATTTGTAAAGTACTTCAACACAGAGAAAAAGTATATTAAACAAACTTTGACGTATTAACGTAAACTGCTCCCAGAACGTAGGTATCGCAGTAACATTATGCGCTCCGTGATTCCTAATGCCATATGCGATTGCGAGCTCGCTTTCAAGCCTGCTGAGCTTTCTGCCCCCATCGAGTGAAAATGTGTTACTGATCAAAGCCTTAAGAGTTGGCTCAAAATCGTTAATGAATTTACTGTTGATTTGTCCCAATTGCTCCATGGTGAGTCCCAAACTGCTTTGTTCAGCCAAGTACGCAGCATGAACGATGAAATTTCCTTGATTGGGGTTTTTAGCTTTAATCAACGCTTCAATTACGAGGGCGATATCAAACAGGAGATTAAGTTTCAGCTGTGCAGCGAAGGTGCTACTTGCTGCATAGCCTAGTATTTGATGGTGACGGAACAACCGAGCCAAAGCATAAGCGAACATGAAAACTGTGTCATAATTCGGCGGATTCTCTAGGAATCGGCGTTTGAAATCACCGAGTGTCAATTGTCTTCCGTGGGTTGTACAAAATAACTTGAGAAGCTCATCGAGAAACTCGGCTTGGTAAAGCACCCACCTTCCAAAAGCTTGATTCACTTCTGTGTATTTCAGTGTGGCAAAAGCGAAGGCTGGGGTAGTCCTCCAATCCCTATCTTTTCTGCGGATGTCTTCCTCTAAGGCCTGATGCATCAAGGCGAAGCCCCTATCTAGATCGCCCATGATGATTGAGGTCATACCCCAAAAGTAATAGGGCGTCCCTTTGTGAATAAATTGGCCCTTGTTTTTGCCTTCCCAGCTAAGTGCTGGAAGTAGGGCATTCAACCACAAGTGTTCAGCCTCGAACCATTTACCGTTTTCTAAGTACCACTTCCAAATATGTGTAAGGTTTCCGAAAAACGCATCGTGTTTTACTGGATCGCTAGAGACGTTGCCGAAAAACTTAGTCGCCTTTCTATCAAATTCCTCCAAATCATAAGGTTGACCGTCGAACACCGCTTTATATAAGTCAAGAAACGCCTCATTCATCGCTGAACCCATATCAGTGAGTTCATAGACTCGACCTGAGATCATTACTCGCATGTCACCCATAGATCATCAATGTAGAGAATTGTTTTTGTGCATTAAAATCAAATCTCTTACTCCTCTCGAACTCCATTATAGCTCGCCTCCTCGCTCGTCAAGGAATTGCTCGGCTTAAGCAGCAAAGCCTGCGCTCCTCCTTGACTGCGCTGTGGGGCTTCGCTTGTTAGCTTTTAGAAGGGAGCCAGCACAACGACTAATAGAGATGTTAATGACCTTATCATTACTACATGGTTAACTGTATAATTTGACTGTCATTGCGGACTGATTGGAGACATCAATGCAACTTGATGGAATGATTCGAAATGGATAATCCTAAAGAACTTCTCGGCCAAGTGGAGAAATTCCATTTAGACCTCCTCAACTACAAGCAACTGTTGATACAAGGCAGCAGGGATGCACCTTTGCTCCGATCTGATTTGAATACACGCTGGGGAGAACTTCAGGATGATCTTACAGAGCTTGGTATCTCTCGTTTTTGGACGGGCTCAGGAAGAACATTCCCAACGTTCGAGACAGCGCTTACAGTGATCAACGAGCGAAGTGTACTAAATGTGAAGGTATTTCTAGAGTCCATAGATTATGCAGTCGCAGCTCTTGAGATTGTTGAGGGCAAGCTAAGGCGAATTCTTAAACAACAATCTCAGCAGCGGAAAGGTCCCAGCATAACTTCTCAGATGACTTCGCAGCGAGGTCGGAAAGTTTTTATCGTCCATGGCCATGATGTCGCATTGCGTGAGAGCGTCGCAAGATTCCTAGAGAAGCTTGAATTGGAATCTGTAATTCTGGGAGAACAGCCAGAACAAGGCCAGACTGTTATAGAAAAATTTGAAAAACATGCGGATGTCACATATGCAGTTGTGCTTTTGACCCCTGACGATATGGGTTATGTGGCAACAGCATCGTCAGAATCGGCTCAGCCGAGAGCTCGACAAAACGTGGTTCTGGAATTGGGCTATTTCATGGCACAACTGGGGCGTGAGAATATAGCTTTATTGCAAGCGAGTCAGCTCGAACTGCCGTCGAACCTATCTGGTGTATTGAACGTCTCCACGGAATCAGAGGATTGGAAATTGAGATTAGCTAAGGAGTTAAAATCTGTGGGTTTTGACATTGATCTGAACAAGATCATTGAACAAAAGCAGTGATGGAGCAAGCGAGCTATGAACGGTATCAGCACCCCCTCGCCGATGGCCTGCTCGTCCGAGTAACTGTAGACTACACCTTCTTCCCTGAAAAGCTCATCGTCTTTTTGATCCATATCGCACCTCCCCATTTTTTGGAATTTTGAAAGAGGGCCAAAATCAATGCCCTCCCCTGACGATCACAAACCTCTTGGCAATTACCATCTTGTCGGTTTCTATCACTACGCCCAAGGCCTTGGTCTTGCCGTCGGTTGGTTCCCATCCCAAGAGCTTGTCAGCCAGTGCTTCCCAAACTTCAAAGGCCCTCTTCTCCTCTTCTGGGGCAAAGCGCCCGATCTCTGCCTGCTTTCCGTCTCCGCTGACAAGGTATATCCTGAAATTCCCATTGGTTTGTTCTTCCATTATCTCACCCCCCAATTTTTTTCAAAGTTCTTAAGGATGAGGCCCCAAGAATCAATGGGGCCTCAAATTTTTGGCTAACCCAATTCGAAATGGGCCATGCTCCAAAGCCTGCACTCATGCTCCAGGCAGAAGCCGCTTACACCTTCTGTCTGGCTTGTGCAGTCTCTGATTCTGCATCTCATGCCATCACCTCCCTGTTTGTTGAAGTGTCTCAGGGGCAAACAATCAACGCCCCTTGGACTCTAATTTCAGGCCATTCACATATGCCTTGGCGTGCTCCCATGCGTCATTCATCAGACAGAGCCAGAATTCCTGGGCTTCTCTCAATTCCACTTTTGGCGACAATCCACCCTTTTTCTTAGCCTCGCTCAAGGTGCGGACAAGCTCCTCCGCAAACTGATACATGTCTACATACTCGATGATGGCTGCCGTCAGCTCATCGGCCGGCCTTCCCTTCGTGTAGGACATTTTCAACGGCTTCATCTCTTGCACGATTTCACCTCCCTTCCCTCGTTGAGAGCGTAAGCCCCTCAAGGCTCGCACCCTCTATTGGGATTAGAATTTGGGCCTCGCCGGATGGCGAGGTGCGAACTGCGTGAGCACCCGACCGCAAGGGAGGGCCAGTCGCAGTCAGCCAGAGCAAGCCGCCGTGCTGCGGAAACAGCTTGAAAACAAAAGCAGCGAAAGCCTATAAATTGGCCTGAGGGCCATTTAAGGGTTTCAGGCGGCGATGCGTGCCTGTGTTGATGAAGGCGCGTTAAGGTAAAGGCCCGTGCCAATTCCTTAATATAACCAACAAGAGCCAACGCTGTTGAATCGGCTGCCCTTGTTGTGGTTTGCGCCTGTGGAATTTGCGAAACTATCCCATCATGCAAGATTGCATCTTTTGCCAGATACTTCAGGGGCGAGCTGAAGCCAGCATTGTCTATGCCGAGGAAAAGGTAACGGCCTTCATGGATATCCAGCCTGTCAATCTCGGCCATGTGCTGGTCATCCCTAACGCTCACGCGGCTTACTTAGCTGACCTTGAGCAGGACACTGGAGCGCATCTTTTCCGGGTTGCGATGGAAGTGAGCCAAGCCGTTCGGGGTGCAGGCGTCCGCTGCGAAGGAGTGAATCTCTTCTTGGCTGACGGAGAAGTGGCAGGCCAGGAGGTTTTTCATGTGCACCTGCATGTGTTCCCCAGATTCAAGGGCGATGGGTTCGGCCTGAAATTTGGGCCCAGTTATGCTGTGCGGCCTCCCAGGGAGACGTTGAATAAAATCGCTGAACGCATCAAGGCCGCTCTGCGCCGTTGATTCAGTGCCAAAAGGGAGCAAGAATGCCAGTTTTCAAAAGAAGTGATGTCGCTAGGACTTCCAAGCGAGAGGGCACTTTGGCCGTCTGGCACTCCATTGACCCCTCAAAAAATCGGTTCAGGTTTTACTCGCTCTCCATCGAGCCTGACCTTTGGAATCAGCCGTGTTTGATTCAGAGGTGGGGGCGCTTGCACACCAGAGGGAAGAGAAAATTCGTGTGGCTCCCTTCAGATGAAATGCGGAAGCTCATCCAGAAGGTTGCCCGCCAAAGGGAACTGCATGGGTATGAAAGGGTGCAATGATTGAAGTCAAAAAACTACCTGAGGACAGATGGAAGGAGCATAGGGACTTAAGGCTAGAGGCCCTTCAGAGCGACCCAATCGCATATAGTAGTTCTTATGAATATACGGAGCAACTTTCAGAGGATGTGTGGAAAAGAAGATTGAGCAATGTCTTGTTCGCCCTGTCTGACGACAAGCCTGTCGGCATGATTGTGTATTATTTTGAGAGCGAAACAAAAATCCAGCATATCGCCAACATTTTCGGAGTGTTTGTGAAGAAAGAATATAGAGGCCAAGGGGTTGGGAAAAAATTGATGCAAAGCGCCCTGTCAGAGATTGTGAAAAATAGCGCAATTGCTAAAGTCAAACTGACCGTGACTTCCGTACAAACGGCTGCGGTCAAGCTCTATGAGAAATTCGGATTCAAAACTGTTGGCAAGCTGGAAAAAGAATTGTTTGTCGATGGGCGATATTATGATGAATTGGTTATGGAGAAGCATCTTTAACGGGCATGAATTCAACTCTGCGGCCCCAGTTTGAACGCACGCAAGCGGGAGTTGTATGGATATCAATTGCTGAACTGAAAGGTGATTCCTACCGTTTGGTCATTGTTTGTCGAACAAGAAGAGGTCTCTAAAGTCATAATAATATGTATCGATATGCACGCTCTTGGTCTTAAAATCTGACCCCATACATCCCATATACTCGCTACCAAAGCCTCGCGGGAAGAAGCCTAAGTGCCTACAATCGCGCAACCTGAATTTCGCATCCTTATGGAAGGCGACTAACCCTGCTAACAGATGGTTGGCATAAATGTATCTATCAATGTAGATAGGTTCGAGAGTGAATGCGACCGAACCCAGTTTTTGGCCCTTCATGGGTGAGCCGACAGCATCATCGTACATTTCTGCCTTGAAAGTGATAGTTATATAATTCCCAGCATTGTCTGTGGATTTCTGGGCTGACTCGGCAATCACAAAATGACTGTTTAGAAGCTGCCTAGAGAAGGTCTCCGATGGGTCAAAGTGGATGCCCAGATTGTAAAGGTAGACTCCAGCCAAGATTAGCAGCATTACCACCTGGATGACGAGACTCAATGTAAGCCAGGGGCGGTCGCGCAAATAATCAATCACAGTTCGTTTGGGTTGCCCTGACTGTTGGCCCTGCCTGTCGTCTAAGCCTCTGCGTTCATCCATCGACGCATTATAACCCTTCATGCGGCCTGTAAGGACAAAGCATTGATGTTCCTACCCATGTGTGAGACCTCACTGAGAGAATCATTACGCCACAGAGGAAGCTTCGTAGGTATCGGTTGCTTAAGCCAAATGAGGTTTCATCCACATGGTCATTATTTCTCGAACTTGAAAAGCTTCATGTAATCATAGAACCAATACGGGAAATGGATTGTCTTCGTGTCCACATCTACAGTCATGCAGTCTTCGCTGGCAAAGGTTATCTCCTTACAGTCATTCAACCTGAACCTCGCACCCTTCAAGAGGATGCCAACGACCTTGTCATCTTCGTAATATAGAGCGAGGCTGAATATGACAGTCTCTCGCTTTAGGGCTGTTTGGGAGCCAGATGTATCGTTGTACATATCAGCCTTAAAGATGAGATTGGGTAAGCCGCCAGTGGCTGGCGCTTTCTGAGCCGATTCTGTAATCACAAAACGACTGCTGAGTAGCTGCCTTTTGAAAGTTTCCGACGGGCTATAGTGGACGCTCAGATTGCGGACATAGACTCCCGCCAAGAATATGAGCACTACCAGCGCTACAGCTAGGCGGATTGAATATATTATATCTAATATCCGGAAAAATCCCGACCTGCGTTCCCCATCCTTAGCCCAGCTCGTCAAGGGGGAATTATCTAATGCTTCCCTTGGCGGCCATGTCTCATGCCTGTATTCTTCTTCTGAGTCTTTGCGGTTATCCATCAATGCATTATAACCCTTGATTCATCCCAGAAGGACAAAGCATGGATGCTCTCAGTCCATGTGTGACGCCCCAATAACTGAGATTGCACGCCAGAGCGACATGCACGGGTATGAGCAAGTGTTCGATGGGCCAAAGAACACGTTGAACGGCTGATGAACTTTTATCATAACTCCTGCTCCTCCTCAAGCATTGGCTGCTGAATCGTCTCTTGGAACCAAGGCGGCCTCATGGGGTCATCCAGCATCGACTGTGGCCCCAAATATTCGAGCTCTGGGACAAGGGGCGTGCCAGGGTCCGGGTGGGGGTTACCGAAAAATTCCATGTTTATGGCCGATTGGTGCTCATACTCGTCAAGCACCCAAGCGTCATTGATCTGCTGCACGCTGCGTTCGCCACGTGTTTCATAGGTCTCCGGCCCTTCAACCTGCCCAAAGTTCTTTATGTTTTCAGCAGCGATGTGTTCGTACGCATCCAGGAAAGAAAACTCATCAGGGCTGTCTTCACTTGCCTGCTGGCTCTTCACTTCCAGCCAAATATCAGAGGCATGGCCTATGCCAGCGAAGTCCTTGCCCAGATCAACTTGAGGAGCAGGGTCCTTCTCAAAGTGTTTGACCGAGGTGTCCCTGTGCCTGAGATCCTGGGGCCTCACCTTGCCCGAAGGGCTTCCATTGGAAGGCCGATCATAATGGGAACGTGTCTGCACTCTGTTGTGCAGTCTTCTGGGCATCCCACCCAGCCGCTTGATCTCGTCCAGTATGGCCCTTGCCGTCTCTTCTGAGATCAGCCTATTAGGGTCGATGGCATTTCTCTGCCGCCATCGCTTGATCAAAGCCAGCTCTTCATCGGTGAAGCCATCCATCGGCATTTTTCTTCTTCCTTTCCAAGAACATTTCTTCGGCCATGGACTCGATGCCTGTCTTGGCCGACAGCTCCTCGAGCATCTGTCTGATCCCAGGATCGCCCATGCCCCCGGAACCTTCCATGTAATCCAGCAGCAGCTCTTGCACCCTGGCCTTCTGGTGGTAGTAGATCCAGAAGTGTTTCTCGAAAGCTGCCTTTGCCTGCCTGTACTCATTCCACGCTTTCTCCAGCTCGACAAAGGCGGCCATTGCAGTCCCTTCCTTTTTCACTTTGTGGAGGGCGAGTCCAGCTGCTGGCGCAATGCCCGCAGCCTTTGGCTGTACTCATCCTGGAGCTGCCGCACCTGGTCCCGGTACGCTTGGACCAGCTGGCTGTAGAACATCTCCTTGTCAGTGAGTTGCGTTTTCAGCTCTTCAATGGCCTTTTCATACTCCGGTATCCTGCTTGTAGCCTTCAGGCCCTCCACAGTCCATTCGAGCTGTTTGTTGGCCAGGTTCAAACGCTCATTTTCCCAAGCCAGACGGCCACGCTCCGCCTCAAGGCCGATGAAGAATTGGCCTATGATCCATCCGCTGATACCCAGGACAGCGCCGAACACAATAAAGCCGAGGACTGCTTTGTTGCTTCGGGTGTTGTCATTCCTCTCTCCTTCGAGATACATTTTTACTCCTATCTGATTTTTGTTTAAGTTTAAGTCCCTATCTCTTGCGAGCGGACTTAAATCGTCTCGCTAGGCCAAACCGCTTACTAGACGCTAGGAAGAATTAATTCCTGGGCCAACATGAAATGCGTCCTGTTGAAGTCATCCGTCATCAGCTCCTTCCTCGCCTCGGCCATAAGCTTTTGTTTCAGCTCGCTGTCCTCCGTGATGACGTAAATCTCATCCACAAGTGTCAGGAGCTTGTTGACGTTCTTGATGCCATGGTCAGAGATTTCTATCTCGACAGCCAGCCGCCGATCGTTACCGAAGAGAAGAAGGTCAGGGAATACGATGTTGTTCCCGTCGTTCAAAGGGGCCTCTTTCTCAGCCTTGAACCCCTGAGCCTCGAAAAACCGCTTGGCCGTCTCAACCCAGAAGGCGTGCTTGAGTCCACCACGGAACCGCGGGGGAAATACCCCTTTCTGTTCCATGTGCTGTCTTCCTTTCTCGGTCAGCTGTAGAAGAGCTATGGGCCTTCCACGCCCCACCCTGATGAATAGCGGCTGGATATAACCCTCGTTTTCTAACCGTTCTATGAGCTTGAACGTCTTGGACTTGGCCATCCCGACTTTCGCAAAACGCTCCTTCATGGAGAGGAACGGATGCTCGCAGACATGCTTTAAGAGGATGTCCATGTCCAAAGTTTTCTCTTCTTTCTCTTGAGCGTTGGGTGTCATCGGGACTCTGGCCTGAACCTCCCGCAAGAGATGATTCAGTCTCTCTTGGCTATGCTGCTTCGCCTCTTCGAGAGTTACGGAGCGATTCATCCCGCTAGGATGCAACTGTATCTTCACTGGATGCACCCACCTTCCGCTGAGCTTTAGGATTCCTTGGTAGTTGTCCAGTTGATAGCACTCCTGAATCTGGTCCCTGTTAAGGCCCATTGCATACGCCATGTCGAGCACATCCGTGCCACGCCCCAGAGTCAGCATCAATTTGATGAACGAACCGGCCTTGATACCCGAGCCAAGGGCCTCTGGCATGTGTTCCGTGACAAGAGCAGCGAGGCCCCACTCCCTTGCACCCAGCAAAAATTCGGTGAAGGTGGGGGTGCCCTGGGTAATCTTCTTCTCCTCGTTCGCAGGCATCAGGCTCTTCCCTTCATCGATTACGATCCAGTTGCGCAGCCCCTGCCCTCTCTGGCCGTTGGCCATGCGGTACTCCATCATCGAGACCAGCAAGCTGCCAACGAGCCAAGAGCGGACATCGGCGTTGAGGCCCTCCACCAAGAGCAGGATGTTGGACGACAAGAGTTCAGCCAGGTTCATTCCCTTGGAGCAATTGATTGTTTCTCCCAGGGCAAGGCAGAGGGTTTGAAGGCGCATGATCTCCCTCCCACGGGCCCGTGCCTCGTCGCCATATGGATTGCCCTTCTTCGCTTTCTCCTGATCCAACAGGTCCAGCAAAGTGGGGTAGACTCCCTTGTTTTGCAAGACTCCATAGCGGTCATAGAGTTCATACACGCCCTGGTAGAAAGTTCCTTCTCCCGCATGGATGACGCCCATCGCCTTGCGGTAAATAGCACTGATGACTTGTGCGTGATGGTTGGGATTGACCCCATCGGGCACTTCAAAAGGGTTATATTTGAGCGACTCGAGGTCGCAAACAACGAGATTCGTAATGGGCTGGATGAGGCCGAGAAAGTCCCTCTTTGTGTCTATGAGGAACACGTTAGCATTTGGTAGCTTGGCGACTTGGGGGGCCATGACCTCAGTAAGCGTAGTTTTACCTGTCCCTGGAGCTCCAGTCACAAGCATGCCTCTTACTAACTCAGATGCCCTCACTCTCACCGGCACGCCGTTGCCCATCACAGTGCCGAAGGTCACGTCGCCGTCGATCTCGCCTGCACTCGGGTAAGGGAACCATACATCACGCCTGGCCGTCTGGCCGGCTGCACTGAATATGAGCATTTGTTTCGCTCTTTCAAACAGCTCTTTTTTGCCTGTGATCGCGACGGCTTCGATCAAGGCCAAGATTTCAACGTCATTGCTTCTTCCTGCGTCCTTGGCCAGCTGCCGGAGCTCTTCCACATAAGTCATGGCTACAGCTCCTCCAACTCTTTTTCTATCTTTTTGATCTTTTGCTGGCGCAAAAGACGTTGGATCATCCCAATAGTCCCAGGCAAGAAATCCTTATCTGACTGCAACTTGAGAAGATCCGTCTTCAGCAAGGCCTTCTCATATCGTCGTGTCTGGTCTAAGCACACAGCGCACAGAGTAACCTTTTGGGGACCGAAGCCCTTTCTATGTGCACTGCACACTGCCTTGCTGCATGAGCTGCAAACTGCCCTGCATCCAGGGGTAGGGCACATGGAAACATTGCATCCCGGCACCCCGCACCTCACCTGCTGGATTGAATCATGTTCTAAGGTTGTGCCACAGTGACTGCACCGCACCATTGTTATCGTTGTGGTCTCGTTGTGCTGATCCGGCTGGATCACTGTCTCTTGCGAACGGCTGTAGATGGGGTTGTTGTTGGAATCCCTCTTCAGATAGATGTTCAGAATTCGCATGACTCACTCCTTCATGAGCTGCTTGATTGCACGCCAAACGAAGTAACCAATCAGAACCAAGAAGACCATAGGCACGATCCCTGGAGTTCGGAACATCAAGTCAAAGAACGAATGGCCAGCCAGGGATGGCCACCACAGGGCAAAAGCAAGGATTGCCAAAACGGGCCATCCCGCTTTCACCAAACGCCACAAAACGATTGTCCATAGAATGCGATCAAGCATGATGTGTCACCTCATTAAACTCCCACACAAGGGGCAGCCGTCACGCTTCGGCACCCGGCCATTCCAGTCCATCTGGTTGCCGTCCAAGTAGATCATCCTCACATCCCAGCCACGAGGGCGCTGCATGATCAGGGAATCCACGGCAAACGTCGCAAGCCCCGACATCACGCTGAGGATATCCAAGACGGCTGGAGTGACGGGGCAAGGCTCAGCATAATCCTCCATCTCGAAAGGGAAGAGGCAGACGAAGCAAGCCTTGCCCGGCTTCTGCACAAAAACATACCCGTGGCTGGCTGTCCCCGAGACAGCACTGATAATCACAGGGATGTTGTGCTTGAGGCCGAAGTAGGCAGTAGCAATCCTTGCCATGCTGTTATCGACGCCGCAGATCAAGATGTCGATAATGGGCCTTCCGTCCGGGCAAAGTAAAAGGCCAGATTGCTCTACATCTTGGAAGTGCTTGCCGATCGCATGGACTTTCGTACCTGTGGTTCCTTCGTGTATCAGATTCTTTGCCAGACATATTGCCTTGCTCTTGCCGATGTCCTTCTCATAAAAGAGTTGGCGATTGAGGTTAGAAAGCTCGACGATGTCATGATCCATGATGTAGCTCTCACCTACGCCCTTCCGGACTTCGTTTCTTGCTATCGGGCCGTTGATGCCTCCCGCCCCCACAAACCCCAAGCGGCAATTGGCTAAAGCGTTCTGGCAGAAACCAGGGACACGCTCTTGCCGATCCGTGACGAAAGGCCCATCTGATTTCTCCCGGCTGAAGCGCCCTGTCTCGAATGTCGTCCAGCGATTCCTATTTCGGCTCGACGAGCCTGAAAACTTTGTCCTCAATTTGCTCAACCCCCTTCCCATAAATCTTGATGTTGAAGAGCTTGTTGATGCTGAAGAATCGGAAGTATCTATCGCGGGAGAATATGATCCCGATGCTCGGGTATTGCCCGATCTCCAACGACTGTTGATACTCCAGGTCGATCTGCGAAGGCAGCGTCCCTTCCTTACCCATATTTTCGAAGGGATGGGAGTGGATGTGCGCCAGGTAGCGGTGGCCATAGCGGTCCATCTCCAGCAGGGCCGTCATCATCGAGGACAGATCGGCTTCCACACCCGTCACGCTCTTCATGGCCAGCCTGACTTCGCAGCGGCGCTGCAAGAACAAATGGCTGTCATGCTCCACACCCGAGACAGGGAAAAACTCTTCTGTGTTGGAGCCCATCAGGATTTCGAACCAATCTTTGAACTGCCAGCTCGACCCGACGTAAGTGGGGGCCAACTCTTCAGCAGCTTGGGGAACGGGCTGCCCCATGATCCCCAGGGTGGCTTTAGCTAGGTCGATGATGTTGACCAGCTCGGAATAGAGCCTCTGCATCTTGGCCATGTCCATATCTTCAACGGCCTGCATGAACTCTTGCGCGTGCAGCTTTTGCTGGCCCTGCAGGTACCGCTGCAAACGTAATGCGGCCAGCCTTGTGTGGTTGACCTTGGCCTTGACGTTGCCCTTGATGGAATTGACCTTTGTCTGTTTGGTTTCGCGGGGCATGGCTATATCCTCCCGGCTTCCTCGAAGCCGAGGCGTATAACCCTCTCGGTTTCCCTGAGCCCAGAGTCAAGGTCTTTGGGCCGGCAGGAAAAATGGATCCAATACTTGTTGTTCGGCCTTGGGACAAAACAGTTGCGGTGGCTCCCGGCCAGAACAGCCGTCGGGGGATCTTCGATGTAGAAGTGCCACCCCATTTGGCCCTGCTCTTTGCCGTACCTGATCTGGCCTTTAAAACTCCCGTAAATCGAGCGGTACCACCCTTCCCACACCTTGTCGCCCTTGCGCACCCAGCCTTGCTCGTGGAGGTAGGAGCAAGGAACCCTCTCAACTTCGACCATCGGACGAATCTGGATGCATTGCCTTGGTTGCCCCGAAGGCAGGATTTGGATTACCATAATTCACTCCTTTTTTGTTGTTCATTCCAGGCAACATTTGGAGTAGGGTGGGACGTAGCCTTACTACGCCCCACCCTTGCGCATCACCCCATAGAAGCTTTGCTGGCGGCGAGCAACTTTTCGCCGTCGCCGACCTTTTCAAAGAGGCTCTCGGTCTCTCCGAACGGGATCGGGGCCTGCCCCGGAGCGGGCCACTTCGCTAGAAAGTAGTTTTGGTCCAAGCCAACACTACGCAACACGTCCCTAGCCGTTGTACCTGGTGGAAGCTGGGCATCAACAAGAGTGTTGCCCTCGCTGCCAGCACCGGGCTTTGCGATTGTGATCCTCTTCATGCTTTCACCTCCTCTTTTATCAGAGTTTTTTGGGTTCGATATTCTTCTTTCAAAGACCCGTCCTCGTTGAAATGAGTCAACGTCCATTGCTTGGCATCTTCATAGTCCTTCTTTGTTATTGACCACGATTCGAAAAGCCATTTGCGATACATGAATGGGGTACAGTTGTAGAAATGTTCATGAGCCCATGAAGGCAGGTGAGGGTAACTCAAAAGCTGGAATTTTCCGTCCATCGGAAGAATTTGGTGGTCTACGCTTATCAGTTCTGCCGCTCGGCCGTCCTTGAACTTCAAGTAGAACCTGAGCAAAACTGAAACCTGAGAGCCCTTGTCCAAGCTCTTTTCCACCTTTCTGTATTCGCAATCCATTTCTTCCCTCCTATCGGGTCTTTGGTTGCCGAGCGTCGAACCCGTCGGATCGTCGTGGACAACTAAGGTCTCCGCCCTGGTTCCGATCGTTGCTTTCCGTTTCTTGGCCATTTGCTGAGCATTCCGCATATTTTTCTCTCAGCCACTGTTCAACTATCATCCGGGCCAATATCCTGAGACCTGCTTCCATCGCGGAGGATGTATCAGAAGGCATCCGTGGTGCATGCGTTTCTTTTCTCAGTTCATTCCGCAATGGCATGGCGACCCTCAAGACAATGGCAAGCCAGCAAGCGCTGACGACGCATAGTGGATACAACTTGCTTTCGCTTATGCCCATACGTGGTCTATCAAACCTTAGGAGTCTTCATACGATCAGAGTGGTTCGCTCACTAATCTCTGCAATGAGGACCGCTTCTTGAGAATTCAGCCTCTTTATCTCAGCAGCAATCTGCTTCGCCGTCTCCAGGCTGATATCAGCTAGCTCGATGATGGCAGATTTCTCGATCTGTAAATTCCAGCATCCGACCGCCTCAATCAGCGTGAATGCATGCACATAGCGACCAAGAATTTCAGCAAGATTCGGCTTGCTTTCAGTGTAGAGGCGGTACATAGAATTTCCCTTTTCAATGGATCATTCCGGTTTAGACTGTCGGGTTTTGGTACCAGTTATCGGTGGCATCTCCTCGTTGTTGCAGCCTTCACTTTTTGGCCGCTTCTTTCTGTTGAAGCATACCCTGCCAACGATCTCCCATCCGCTTGATCCGCTCACTCACAGCTTCAAAAGTTTTGAGGAGGCGAGTCAGGTGGATGACTGATCCAGGGCCATCAAATTTCGGGTCGTTAGGAGAACGGCGGAGTTGAATTTTAAGTGCGCCAAGTTTTTCAAAATTGAATTCCAAGGTGAGATGATATTGATCCTCTGGAATCCAAAGATATTTGGTTCCGACACTACCTAATGCCTCCTCAAGGCTATCTTCTTTCGTCGCCATGCTCTTAGCTGTCGTCCCGGTTCCGACAGACCGTCTTTTGCGGGACACGTCATTCCCAGTGCGGCGATGCACAGTTGTCTTGGGTATCTTGAGTTGATGAGCAATTTCGCGGACGCTGTGTCCATCCTCTGCCAATTGCTGAACCTGCTTGATCTCAGCTTCGCGTTTTGCTTCCCGCTCCTCTTTTGTCCACCGTTCCACAGTCCTCAATTGCACTTTAAAAATCCCAGCTAATTCCTTCAGTTCTTTACCCATCACAAAGAGGCGGCAAGCCAGCGCTGGCCTTTCCTTGAGAGGGATCAGCAAGCCATGAGCGATATTCAGCTTGATCGCCTCTGCTAGATCGCCTTGAACGACTTCAGCTTCGTCCAACATCTGCTGGAGATAAGGCCCACCTGCTGCCATCGCGGCCATGAGACGATGTGTCCCATCCACGACCTTGCCGTCCGGCCGCGTTTTCACTCGTGGAAATGAATGGCCAGCGAGCATGGCTTCTTTATAGCTGGCCACTATTGCCTTGTTTATCTCACGTCGGGGAAACAGCTCCGGATCTAATTGGACTTCTATGCCGTCCGAGCGGCGGCCGAAGACATGCCGCCGGATTGTTGCTTTCTGGGATGTGTCTTGCAGATCCAGTTCGACTTCGTTTTGGGGCGACGTGCGGACGCTGACATCTCCTGTCGTTTGAGTAGTCATTGGCTACCCTCCTTGTATAGTTAGTTAGTAAGTTAGTTAGTCTACGATGATTTCCTCATCTTGTCAAGTGATCTTGAACCGTGTATAGTAAGTGGGTGGACTGGAAGGACAAGTTGCAAGACAGACCGAGCACTGGAGGCACCGGGTCCGGATTGAAGGGTCAAACAGCTAGGAGCGATATGAAGAAAGAACTCGAATGCCAGCATTGTGGGCACAGATGGACATACAAAGGAACAAGACCATATACCAACTGTCCGAAATGCATGTATAAGGTGAAGACTGGGAGAGTTGCGGGATGGGAAATGGAACAAGAGCGCTCTAAGCACCGGCTTCTCACTCAGCCTACAACCTCATTAGCATATACTTCACCACCTGTGAAAAAGAAAGATCTGCGCTTACGAGCCAAGATTCCTGATCCATCAGTATTAGCGGATCCTCTGATTGGCAAGCTTGCTGATTTTCTTCATGATACAGCAATACCTCCGGCTACAAAGGAAGGATTATCGAATCTAATCAATTCGTCGATCGACCTGATTCATACGACTATGGAGTCGATTGCCATTGCTCAATTGGCTCCTCAGGAGGATGAAGAAGATGAGTAAATTCTGTGAGATTCTGAAGAAGGGAGTCTGTTATAGTTCGCCGCCGCTTAGTTTACTGACCGGTGCAACCACGGATGAATGGCAGGCATTCTACTATGGTATTACGGATACATATATCTTCCCGTATACATTGGCCACTTTTGAGAGCAGAAAAAATCAACCACACTGGATTTGGGAGAAGCCACATCGATTTGTGTCAGCAGCCTCAATCATGGGGTGTATTCGTCTTCTGGCTGCCAAATCGTATGACCAAATAGCTGTGCTCTGCCAGAAAGGGAATACCGATAAAAAGAAAGGCAAGCTGCTTCTAAGTATTGTACGTTTGGCCGAGGCGATTGAGAAAGCTCATGCAGCATCTCTACCAACGCAGGAAGTTACGGCTCTATGGTATGCGATATTGGTACGTAGACTGGTAGCGTATTCGGGCAAATATGGATTGGATTACAATAACCTATGGCATGATCAGATTGATGATAGATTTGACCAATTGAGTTGCCCGGAAATCGATGACGATGAAAGGCTGTCCATAAAGTATTTCGCGCATGAAATTCCCCAGTTTGAAACCTACTATTGGCGGTATAAACGCGTTGCCGACCGCCTTTGGCGGATTCTCCTTGATGATGTAGCACCATACAGACTGTCCTTTTACATTCTCAACGTACCTGCGTTCGGAGTACATCGCAGAGATCCAAGTACACTTACTACTGAGGAAATAATCAGCTATTACCTAACCAATGAACGCTCGCCTCTCAGACGATTCGATATGGTGATGGAAATATTTGAGAAAATTGATGACAAGGATATCGAAACTTTGAGTAATCAATATGGGTCGATTGCACTCGAACGAATCTTAGCCTCATACTGGCCACAAGAGGACCTAGGCATACACCACTGGAGGCCTCCAAAACCAGATAAGGAAGGCTTTGTCAAAGAGACTGAAGCTACTATGATAATGTTATCCAACAAGATGAGCCTAGAGATGCTGAATTCTTTGAGAAGACGTTATTGCTTAGACAGAGAAGAGGTTGGAGACTGGGTTAAGCCGGAAAAATCTGTGTGGCAACCACAAAGTGTGTATATCGATCTCTCAAAAACTGTCACTAGTATGGTAATTATGCTTGAAGACAAGCTTGTTTGGCATTCAGACATTAAGCTATTGAGCGCGGTGTTATATCACATGTTAATTAACGAGTTCATTCGTCTGCAACTCTGGCAAAGATGTGGATTGAAATGTTGGTGTAGAGAAATCAATTTTAGTATTTCTTATGAAGCTGGGGAATGCCCAGTACAGCAAAAGCTGCTTGACCTGTGGGAAAATACAAAAGATATCATGAAGGATTCTACGAAGTGGGATCCGCCTGATTGTCATCATAGCCGAACTTCCTGAAATAGATCCGCAGACTGTCCAAATCGATTTTCTTGTTTTCCATTCTTCGCAACAGTGAAAGTGGAGGGGTTGCATAGGCTGGAGGGCGTCCGACTGATTTCAGCAGTTCTCTTTCAGCTTCGAGTTTGGTCTTCACGGCAGCGTCGCGTTTGGGGATCTCTGCAGGTAACTCTAATCCGGAAAGGCCATCCAAAGCTTCTTCGAGTTGTAGGCACTTATCATGTGCATATTCAACTTCCTTTGTAGAACCAATGTGATCCATGATAATCTTGTATCCGTCGAGAAATTGTCTAGACGCAGCATTTTGGATCTGGTAGGGTATCCATGCCGCGAGGCCCAAAAGTCTTTGGGAATTTGGTACTCCAGAGTCTCTGCCGACCGAAATTATCACTGTCGTGTCGGATGGGCAATAGAGCTGCAGATGTTCAAACTCTTTTGGCCGTGGGACCACAATTTTTGATGGTCTTGTTTCTAATATCAAGTCGTCAATTTTTTGCCGAGCAATTTCGGGCAAACTCTCTATCCGCACATTAAGTTCAATCCAGTATCTCAACTCTCCCTGCCTACTCCAATTCTGGCACTTTTCAGCATAAAGCTGCAATGTGGAATCTTCATATAAAATTGATGACGTAACCTCACCCCAGTAACCAAAAAATTCCCAAGAATTTATTGACCACAAGGCTTAAAAATGTGAGCAACAAGCCCTTCCCTTTTCGTACCGAATCGGTTATAACCGTCTTGGTGATCCCAATGCCTATTTACCAAAAAGAAGCGTTCGACGTGAGCCAGGATTTCAGCGAAACTTGGAAGGATTTCATCTCCATGAAGCCGGAGAGCGTAGGCAAGGCGGAGTGGATTAGGCAGGCAATAACCTTCTTCGTCGAGAAACAAAAGTCTAAAATAAAGCAGAGGAAGGAGTAGAGCCATGAGAGTCGCACTATACGCCAGAGTCTCTTCCTACAAGCAGGCCGAAAAGGACTTGCCCATCTCGGGGCAGCTCAAGGCCATGAAGGAGTATGCGCTAAGGCAAAGCTACACAGTATTGGAAAGCAACATCTACGTCGACGAAGCCAGAAGCGCCCTTTCCGACAACAGACCAGCCTTCAAAAAGATGGTAGATGCGGCCAAGGCCAGCCCCAAGCCTTTTGAGGCAATACTCGTCTGGAAGTTCTCAAGGTTCGCAAGGAACAGGGAGGACTCCATACTCTACAAGGCCGCGCTCAAGAAGAAGGGCGTCCATGTGATCAGCATCAATGAGCCTGTGGATGACTCCCCTGCGGGCATGCTCCTGGAGGGCATCATAGAAGTCATAGACGAGTTCTATTCGGTCAATCTGGCACAAGACACCATGAGGGGAATGAGGGAGTCGGCAAGCCGGGGATACTGGACGTGCGGCAGATACCCATACGGCTACCAAGGGATCAAGATCGAAGAGGGGAGCGCAAAGAGGACGAAGCTTATCCTGGGTGATGATTCCCCTGTGATAGCCCGCATGTTCAGGATGTGCCTTGAAGGCTATGGGGCCAAGGAGATAGCAACGACTTTGAACAAGGAAGGGGTAAGGACGAGGGCTGGCCACCTGTGGAGCCATAAGGCAGTGTTAAGCATCCTTCGCAATGAAATCTACACGGGTGCGATGGTATGGAACAGGAGGGAGGAGAAGCGCAGCCACAGGAAGAAAGATGAGAAGGAGATCATTAGGGTTGCCGAATCCCACCCAGCCATTGTTGATGCCGAGACATTCCGGAAAGTGCAGCAGGCTTTGGACAGCAGGGGGCCGGACATAACCTCTCCCCGCGCCTTGTCAAGCCATTATCTCTTGAGCGGGCTTGTGCAGTGCGGGGAGTGCGGCCACCACATGGCTGGAGCCTCAGCAAAATCCAACCAGTATTTCTATTACGCGTGCCAGAGCTATGTGAAGAGAGGCAAGCTGGCTTGCCAAGCCAAGCTGGTAAGCAAGGAGCATCTGGAGGGCAAGGTGCTTGAGCGCATCCAGAGAGTCATCTTGAGGGAAGGCCACCTTGAGAAGCTCAACCGGATGGTGCTGGAGGAGCTTAGCTCGCACAAAGGCGAGCACGAGCAGGTGATTGGGACGATTGAGGCCCAGCTGAAAGAGCTGGGCAGGAAGCTGTCCAAGCTTTACGATGCTGTGGAAGGCGGGAAGCTCTCGATAGATGACCTTGCACCGAGGATAAAGGAGACAAGGTCTCAGGTTGAGGAGCTTGAGCTCAGGCAGCTGGAGTTGCAAGAGAGCTTGAAGAATGGGAATGTGAAGCCTATTCCGAAGGAAGCGATACGGGAGATGGTCTCGGATCTGCAGGGTGTGCTGAATAATGGGACGTTCAGGGAGAGAAGGGCATTCATACGCTCCTGGGTGAAAGGCATCAAGATAAAGCGCCAGAGGGTCACCATAGAGTATGCGTGGCCCTCGTCCGAGGATGGCGGTAATGGGCGAGTTCTTTCTTTATGTACCCTAAGCTGGGAGAGAGGGATTCGAACCCCCACAAGCAGGTCCAGAGCCTGCTGTCCTACCATTAGACGATCTCCCAAAGTTTTTTCATCTTAGCCCAGAAACGCGTTCTTGTCAAACCTTTCAAGCTTTCTCTGCTTGACTCCCTATACTCACAAAAACTATAATGGCACGCAGTAGCGTCGGCTCCCGTTCACTCGTCTGGCCGACCAGGGATACTCGCCCCTCGTAATGGATACAGCTCGCAGCAGCACTCGCGATCGAAAGGGTTTTCAATGATTTCTAGCATGACCGGGTACGGCAAGGGAGAAGCCCAAGGCAATGGCTGGAACGTCTCGGCCTCTCTCAAAACGCTCAATCACAAATACCTAGATATTAATCTCATCGCGTTTGAAGAACACGAGTTGTTAGAGCTCCAAGCCCGCGAACTGATTCGCCATTCGTTCTCGCGCGGGCGCGTCGAGGTCCGTCTCGCTCTCAAGCGCGAGGGCGACATCGACCTTAGCTACAATCTCGACACAGCCACTCAGTATTACAAATTTCTGGCAGAATTATCGAAATCTCTCGGCATCAAGGAACCCGTCACGCTCGACCATCTCTTGCGCTTAGAAGGAGTTATCGAGCGTGCTAAGACCGAAGATGAAACCCTCTGGCCCCTCGTGCAACAAACCTTGAAAGCAGCCATCGAACAAGCGCGCGCGATGCGTGCCCGCGAGGGAGAGCATCTGGCTCTCGAATTGCGCAAGCATCTTGGCGATATGAACACGGAGTTGGCCGAGATCGAATCGCACGCCGCTACGATCAAGCTAGCCTACAAAGAACGCCTGGCCGAGCGCATTCGAGAACTGCTCAATGGAGCTGATCTGGATCCCGAACGCCTGGAGACCGAAGTCGCGATCTTCGCCGAGCGCGCGGACATCACTGAAGAAGTTGCCCGCTTGAAAATTCACCTGCAAGCGGCTGAAGAAACGTTCAAAAAGCCAGAACCCGCCGGCCAAATTTTGGATTTTTTAGCTCAAGAGATGGGACGCGAAGTGAATACGATCGGTGCGAAAGCGAAAAACGGGAATATCGCTAGGAGCATCATCGCGATGAAAGCGACGATCGAAAAATTTAGGGAGCAAGTGAGAAACGTTGAGTAATTTGGTGAAGCTGGGGGCCAAAGAGTCGATTGCCTCGGACGAGATTATTTTGATCGCGAAACCCTCGTTGACCGCGGTGCGCCAGCTCGCTCGTGAGTATGTGCGCGCGAAAAGGTGCATCAATGGGACGGGTGATCGACGAGCAAACTCGGCCATTCTCACCACCGACGACACGTTGATCCTCTCTTCGTTGCGTATCAGGACCGTGGTCGATCGGGTGCTTCAGATGGAGGCCGAGTGAGGAAGGCACGGCATGTGGCCGCGCGTCGCGGCTGCTTCTTTGTGGTGGCGGGCCCCTCCGGCTCCGGCAAGACCACGCTCCTCGCCGAGGTGCGTCGGCGCACGCCCGATCTGAGCTATTCCCCATCGTACACCTGCAGAGCGCTCCGTCCCGGCGAGACTCCCTCACAAAATTATCACTTCATCTCGCGGACAGACTTTGAACAAATGATCGAGCGCGACGAGTTCTTGGAGTGGGCGATCTACAACGGGAACTACTACGGCACGTCGCGGCATCACGTGCAATCGCTCTTGCGCCAGGGAAAGAATGTGATCAAAGAGATCGAAGTGCAAGGCATGAAACAGCTGAACAAAAAGCGTCGTGCTATTGGGGGGGAACTCGTCTCCATCTTTATCTTGCCGCCTTCGCTCACAGAACTTAAACGTCGCCTCAACGATCGCGGGACAGAAAGCCAAGCGAAGTTAAGACAGCGACTAAAAACAGCCCAAGCTGAACTCAAATCCGTGGAGCTGTTCGACTATCTTCTCATCAATCGAGATCAAGCGCAAGCGAGCGAAGCGCTCGCGCGCCTGATCTCGTGGCATTCAACTTAATTTAACCGCCAAGGCACAAAGAACGCCAAGAAAATCCGAGGGCCATTAGTCGTTGGCCAAAAGCTAATAGCCAACGGACAACAACCCTTTTGACATTTGCTTTTGTTATTGCTCTAATGTCTCATCATACGGGAGGAACTCATGCTGGCACTTAGATTGATTGCCATTGTTGTCATCATCTCGATTATCAGTGGGGTGTATATCTTCGTCGAGCGCCCTGCCCCAGAAATCCGGGGCCCATTGCGTCTTAACGGCCTCACAGACAAAGTGGAAGTGATCCGAGATCCATGGGGTGTACCTCATCTCTACGCCCAGAACGAAGAAGATCTCTTTTTAGCGCAAGGCTATGTCACTGCCCAAGACCGGCTCTGGCAGATGGATTTGACGCGGCGCGCGGGCGCTGGGCGACTCTCTGAGATTCTGGGAAGAGTGGCACTCAACGCAGACAAGACCGTGCGCACGCTCGGGTTTGCCCGACACGCCAAAGCCGCTGCGCAAAAATTAAGTTCGTCTTCCCGAAAGCTGGCCGAGGCGTACGCGCGGGGCGTGAATGAGTTCATCAACACTCACTTGGATCGTCTGCCCTTAGAATTCACGGTGCTCGGCTACCGGCCCGAGCCCTGGACCGTCGAGGATATCTTCTTAATTTTAGCGACGATGGCTCAGGCGCTTCAGCTCAATATGAACGATATGGTCTGGCGCACACGGGCTCAAAAAATTTTGAGCGAAGAAAAATTCAAAGAGCTCAACGAACCGTATTCGATCGACGGCACCTTTGTTCTCGAAGCCAACGGCCAAGGCCGCATTGCTCCCGACAGCAGCTCAATTCCTACGATCTCAAAGTATTCGCTACGAGAGAAAACGCTCGAATCTCTTGAAAAATTTGCGCTCGACTATACGTCAATGATCGGGCTGTCACCCGAGGATTGGGAAGGGATCGGGAGCAACAATTGGGTTGTCGACGGCTCGCTCACCGCAACAAAAAAACCGTATCTGGCTAACGATCCCCACTTGAATGTGCGCCAGCCTGCAACATGGTACGAGATTCACTTGAGCGCACCGGGCTGGAACGTGATGGGAGCGAGCCTGCCGGGAATTCTGGGAATCGAGATTGGCCATAATGATAAGATCTCCTGGGGCGTAACCGTCGTCGGTCTCGCCGTCCAAGATCTTTTTATAGAAAAATTCAATCCCAACAATCCCCAACAATACGAATACCAGAGCCAGTGGCGTGATGCCCAAACTTTCGAAGAAGCGATTCGCGTCAAAGGCGAGAAAGCTCCCCTGATTCACAAAGTCTTAGTGACACGCCATGGCCCGATCGTCACTGAACTCTTCCCAGAGGAGACCGAGCGCATTGCTCTCAGTTGGGCACTCTTTAGCAATGAATCCAGCGCGGCTGAGGGTCTCGACGGACTTCTTGCTCTCGATCAGGCACAGAACTGGGGCGAATTTAGAAAAGCCGTCTCGCTCTGGGGTTTCGATCTGAATTTTGTCTACTCTGACGTCGAGGGCAATATCGGCTACCAAATGTCGGGGAAATTTCCGAAACGCCTCAAGGGGTATCAAGGCATTCCCGTGCCCGGCGAGAGCGGCGAGTACGAATGGGAGGGATTCATCCCATTTAGTCAGCTTCCGTACACGTTCAACCCGCCCACGCACTTTATCGCCACGGCCAATCATCGCGTGGTTAGCCCAGCCTATCCGATTGAGATTCCCGGCGAATGGGCCACGCCGTATCGCGAACGTCGCGCCGTACACCTGCTGCAAGCCAAGGGCAATTTCACGCTCGACGAGATGCGCGCGATGCAAGCCGACAGCTACAGCGAAGCCTATGATGAATTGGCCAAACTGCTCGTTGAGCACCTGCGCACTCAGTCGGTGACCCGCGGCGAGCGCCAGATTTTGGACCTCTTGAGCGCTTGGAATGGAGTCACAAAAGAGACGAGTGTAGCGACATCGATCATTCACGAGACGTTCGAAGAATTGGTCGATTACGCGTTCAAGAGCAAGCTCGGCAAAGCCTCGAATTTTGTGGACTATCGCAAGGGCACCTATCTCTTCCTAAAATTTGCGAAATCGAATGCTGCCTCGAATTGGTTCGATGACCCTGCTACACCTAAAAAAGAACAATTAGACGAGGCACTCTTGTTAGGTTTTCGACAAGCGTTGGAGAATTTGACCAAATCGCATGGAGCTGACTTTCATCAATGGGAATGGGGAAAGCTCTTCCCGAAAAAATTTCGTCACGCGTTTAGCAACATTCCCGTTCTGGGAGGGATCTTCGATCGCGTCGCACCCAACTCCGGTGGGCCCTTGACGCTCAATCGCGCCGACCCGAATGGCCCGGTCACGTCCTATCGCGAGATCATCGATCTATCAAATCTGGACAACTCTCGCAGCGGGATCACGACGGGTGAATCTGGTAATCCGTTCTCGAATTTCTACAGCGATCAGCTCCAAGCGTGGCGCGCGGTGCAGCCGCATCCGATGCTGTGGGAAAAGGCGAGCGTGCAGAAATACAAGAAAGCTGTCTTGAATTTGTTGCCGAAAAAATAGTTATTTCAAAATTCTCAACACAATCAAGAGCGTCATCACCAACGCCACAGCACCTACAATCAATCCCAAATTCGCCGTGCCGTCGATTCGTTCGAGCCTTTGCTCAACGCTCTCAGTTTTCTTGGTGAGATTTTTCAGATCGCCCTGAATCTGGAGCAAGCGCTCTTTGATTTCTGCTGCCTCTTGCGACGACTTCGGTTCACTCGTTGTCTGATCAGATTTAGCGGGCAGCTCGAAGACACCTGCTGTAATAAGATTTCGTGAAGCCGTTTCTCTCTTAGTCTTGAATGTCGTTGGTGATTCATTCAGCCAGTTCGTTACCAGCCAAATACTGACTCCGAAAGCAGCCGAAATCAATACAGCATACAGCAATTTCTTACGCATAGAGCTTCACTTTCCAGATTAAGTGTAGCAAAAAAGTGAACCGTTAGCGCCAGCGCATGGCATTCGTTTAGGGGAATTCGATCACTTCATCGATACAGAGACGACACTTTAAAGAAGTTAAGCTGAGTACGCTTGTCGGCGCATCGATTGCACACTCAAAATCAGCATCAGCAAGGCAAACCCTGCGAGCACGCCGAGCTGCATCGTGATGTCCGAGAGCTCGCGACCGCGCAGCATGACTTCGCGAAGCGCCGAGTTCGCGTAGGTCAAGGGGCTCAGCCACGCGATCGGCTGAATCTGCGGCGGCATCGCTTCAAGTGGCCAGAAGACGCCGCTCATCATGATGGACGGGATTAAAATTACCAAGATATATTGAACGGCCTGAAACTCGTTGCGCGCCAGCGTCGAGAGCAGCGTCGCGACGCCCTGCAGCCCGATCGTATAAACAAAGATAATCAGGGCGATCCATGCGGGGTTGCCTACAAAATGGATATGAAATAGATAGTACGAGACCAAGAGCAGCTCGGCCGCTTGAAAGAGCGCGATGAGCGCGAAGGCGAGCATATAGCCCGCGCTCGCTTCCCACGGACGCACCGGCGCAATGAGCAGACGCGTGAGCGTCCCGCTGGTGCGCTCGCGCACGATCGAGATCACTGTCAACATAATAGTAATCAACGTGAGCGCAAAGCCGATCACGCCCGGCGCTGTGTAATCTAAGGCTGTAATTTTATTATTGTAGACTGAATGAATCTCTAAAAGATTCACGGGTTTGAGTGCTCCCTGCTGCTCGGCCAAAAGGTTGGAAAACGCTTGGCTGAGCTCTTGCAAGAGCGTAGGCATGATGAACGGATTGCCGTCATCGAGATAGACAACGGCCAAGGGATTTTCATTGCCTTCCGAGGGCAGCACGCGAATCGTCTGACCTTCATGAGTGATCTCTTTCGGCCCTGTCATGCGCAAGGCCGCGTTGATGAGCGCGTGTGAGAAATTTTTGGGAAAACTCAGCGCTGCCCACGCTTGCCCGATCTTGACCTGCTTCTGTGCGTAATCAAAGTTAGCGCTCTTTATGATTTCGAGTGTCTCGTGATTGAGCGCGTTGACAAATTTGTCGGCCAATTTAAGCTCAATCGTGATGCGTCCGACTTGTTCGGTCCTTACAGATGCTAAACCATTGTCTTCGTTTACTATGATCACTTTGAGATGTTTCGGAGAGCCAGCAAAGCTATAGCCGTACATCAAGATAAAGAGCAAGGGAGTGAAAATAATCAAAGCCAGCGTACGCGGGTCTTTCCCGACGCGACGGAAAACGTTTTTCGCGACAGCCCAGCTCTTCATCTTGGCGATACTCCTTGGTCTTCGATGATCGTAAATGCTTCTTCGAGAGTCTTGGCTCCTGTGCGAGTGAGCAGTTCTTGAGGCGTCCCTTCGGTGAGCAACTGCCCTTGGTAGAGAAGACCGATCTTATGACAGCGCGTGGCTTCTTCCATCAAGTGGGTCGTCACAAAGATCGTCACGTCTGCGCTGGCCAGTTGTTCCAGATGCTCCCAAATGGCGCGTCTTAGTTTCGTATCGACGCCCACGGTGGGCTCATCGAGAAAAATCATCCTGGGCTTATGCAGCAAGCTCACGCAGAGTGAGACGCGCCGCTGCATGCCACCCGAGAGCGTGCCCACGACTTGGTGGCGTTGCTCTTGCAGCCGGACGATCTCAAAAAGCGAGCTTGCACGCTCGCGTACTTGCTCTTTGGGCAGATCGTAGAGATCGCCGAAAAATTCCAAGTTTTGCATCACAGTGAGATCGGGGTAGAGTGCGATCTCTTGAGGCATGTAGCCGAGTTGAGACTGAATGCGAAAACTGGGCACGCGCCAGCCGAGCATATGCGCTTCGCCCTCGTCGGGCCGGAGCAATCCGCACAAAATGCGAATGAGCGTCGTCTTGCCCGCGCCGTTGTGGCCGATCAGGCCATAGATTTTCCCTTGCTCGAGCGAGAGATTTAAGCCCGCGAGCGCCTGACGCTCTTTGAATCGTTTCTTGAGTCCCTGGGCACGCAGTGTGAGTTCCATAAGTTTAGAAAATATCGTAGCTCAGTTGAACTGCCAGGTTGAACGATGGCCTTTCGTATCCAAGCTGATATTTGAGTTCTCCACTGATCGAAAGGCTGAGCGCTGCGGAGAGTTGGAGGAGCAGTGTCCCCGAGAGCTGATGGCGCTCGACATCAGCAACATAATCTTTGCCTTTATCGTGATCGCGTTTGAACTCATAGCTGGCGCGCACTCTGGAAGTCTCGCTCAGCCTACGCCCATACACGGCCGACGCTTGCAATGAATAGCTGTCGAGCAATTTGAGTCCTGTGCGCAATCGCGCACTCGAAGTCCATTGCGAGACGGGATCGGGCACGAGCGCATAGTTCCAATTGATAACAAACGCTTCGTTCAAGAGCGAAGCACCGGTGTTGCTTACTTCGCCGCCGACGCTTGCTGCAATGTCCCAGCCGCACAGCCGCGCTTCTTCTTGAGACCGAATGATCTCTTCGACCCGCAAGAGCGCCGAAGCGCTCAGATTGCCTCCCGCAGCTAATCCAGTATTCTCAATAATTTTTTCTAATTTTTCGATCTGCTGGTTGAGAGAAACTCCTTGATGCCCGAGCTCTTGCGCCATCTCTTGGAGCGTGAGATCGGTCAAAGGCCCTTGGAGAGAGTTTTGATCGAGTAACGCATTCTGGATGCGAATGGCCTTGGCCAGCGGCGTCACGTCGCGAAATCGCCCGAGGCCTGCGCCCAAAGTGAGATCGATCTTAAACGGATTTTTTGAATCAACCGTAAGATCAATAGCCCCCAGCCAGAAAAAATCACTCTGAAAAAAGCGCTTGAGGCTGCCGGTTCCGATGGTTTGATAATCGAGGCCTGTGGGAGTTAACGCTACATTGCCTTTGGTATCAAGCTGATAGCCAAAGAGTTCAGAGTCGAAGAGTCGCTTGAAATTCGTTTCCACTTTTCCTGTGATGCTACTGGAGCGGTTATCGTTATATTCGCTCCTAAAGAATTGAGCGTCGCCTTGCAAATTGAGCTGTGCGAAATGGCTCTGGGCGGGGGTGAACGCACAGGGAGGAACAGCAATCGCTTGGTTTACAGACACGATCAATAAAATGACCAACCCACTCGCGATTTTCCATGTACTCTGCATACGTGTACTTCGGCTTACTGAGGTCTGCCTCCGTGATTGGATTATCGCTTGAAGAATCGAGACTGTCAAACGTTAACGGTGCATCAACGCAGGGCTCTTGTCGTCCGATCTCGTAACTCAGCCAATCTCTTGACCGGCTCATTGCTGAAGACCAAGCGCACAAACTGATCGCCATTGATCTGTCCCCAGTCGCGCATCGGTGTCGCTGCAATCTTGCCTTTCTCCAATAAAAGTTTAGAGGCTGTGAACGAATCGTATCCCAAGTTCTTCACGTCTATGAGCAGAGACCAGCCGCCTGCTGCGGAGATGACTGGAAATTCTTTCAGTTGTTCAAGCACGGTGTTGCGCCGACGCTCCCATTCGGCGACGCAACTGAGAAAATCTTGTTCGGGAGATTGGAGTGCAGCGACGGCTCCGGCTTGTGAGATGCCCGTCGGCGTCACGACGTTGTAAATGTGAACGCGCGCGATGTCGCTCATAATCTCTTTGGGGCCAGCAACCCAGCCGACGCGCCAGCCGATCATGCGATACTCCTTCGAGACTGAGCCAACCGTGATCGTTCGCTCTCTCATGCCGTCGAGCGTTGCCGGGTGAATATAAGGATGTTGATCGAAGAGAATGCGCTCCATCGCAGCGTTGTAAATCAGCCAGAGCGAGTGCTCTTTACAAAGCTTTGCGATCTCGTTCCATTCTTCTTTGTTGAGCACAGCGCCCGAGGGCATGGAGGGGTTCATAATGAACATCACGCGCGTGCGATTGCTGACAGCAGCTCGCAGTGCTTCGAGATCGAGACGCCATTCGTTCTTGATGATTCTAAAGGGAACGAGCTTGGGCACAGCGCCAACCAAGCGCGCTCGGTAGGTCATGCCGGCGTAGGTTGGATCGGTGAGAATCACTTCGTCACCGGGGTCAGTTGTCGCTAAGAGCGCGTCCAGCATCCCTTCGGTGCCGCCGCAGGTGATGACAATTTCTGCATTAGCATCATAGTGATGTCCCGTGAGCCGATGCAGATGCTGCGCGACAACCATACGAAGCTCTGCTGTACCCGTGAAGGGCAAGTAGCTGTTGGCATCGTCCTTGCCGATAGCAGCTTGCGTGGCTGCGATCGCTGCTGCCGGAGGAGCAAGGTCAGTATCCAAATTTTCAAGTCGCAAAACTTCAGGGTCATTCCCCGCGGCTGCTGCGACGCGATCGATGGAAAAACCGGGAATGCCTTCGAGTCGTCGAACCGGCATGAAATCCTCCTGATTTATTGATGAACCGCCAAGGCGCCAAGGTCACAAAGGAAGTCAAAAAATTTTCTTAGCGTTCTCAGTGCCTTGGCGGTTGAAATATCTTTAGCTGTAAAGTTCACCGCGCAAGACTGTGACAGCTTGTCCGCCAAGAATGACGCGATCACCATGACAGCGCACGCGCACAACCCCTCCACGCGCCGATGCTTGATAACCGACCATCTCGTTCTTACCTATTTTCTTTGCCCAGTACGGAGCAAGGCAACAGTGTGACGAACCCGTGGCCGGGTCTTCAGGGACGCCCGAGCCTGGTGCGAAGAACCGAGACACAAAATCATATTCTTTCGAAGAGGCTCGGCTCGTCACGATCACTCCTCGCACTGGGAGCTTTGCCAGCATCGAATGATTGGGCTGAATCTTTCGCACAGTCTCTTCAGAGTCGACTTCGACCAGATAATCGAATTGATTCTTACCCACGTATTTCATCTTCACGCCGAGGGCTTCAGCCAATCCAGCCGGTGCTTCGCACGCTGTCTCCAATTTGGCGGGAAAATCCATCTCGATAAAATCACCCTTCAATTCACACATAAGCCGTCCGCTCAGCGTATCGAAGCGTGCTTGCTCGTTTCGCTTTAGGTGATTCGTTTCCCACAAGATATGAGCGCTGGCGAGCGTCGCATGGCCGCAGAGCGCGACTTCGACGGCGGGTGTGAACCAACGTAGATGAAAAGCGCCATCGGTTTTTTTGTATAAGAAAGCTGTCTCGGAGAGATTCATCTCGCGGGCGACGTTTTGCATCCACATTTCGTCGGCGGGTTTAGGCAAGATGCAGATTGCTGCCGGGTTGCCTGCAAAGGGTTTGTCGGTGAACGCATCGACTTGGTAGATCGTAAGTCCCATAATGTTTCACTTCTCCTTAATGCGGGGTACGCTCAGAAAGTATAGTGAAGCTTTGCTGGATTCTACAACTTTTCCGGAAAGAACAGGAGGAGGGGTGGGGATGGCGAAAGCCATCCCCACGGCAGCTAGTGGCTTAGGTCAGGGGGTTGTATGTGAGGGGTTGAGGGGGATAGGGGGTATCAATCACTGTTGTCTGAACCGAGGACGGGGCCGGGCCAAAGGGTAAATTGGGTTGTGTTGGTTGCGATTCGCCGGCGGTCCCGCCATGAGCCTGTACAGAGGAGGAAGTTTGCTTATTCAGAAGGAGCATAGCTCTCAAAACGAGAAGTAGAGCGCTAATTATTTTTAAGATCGTCAATTGCATGAGTTGCTCCTTTCGCGGTCACTCAGATGCCTTCACATACTTAGACGAGAAAAATCAGTGCAATCTTACTTATCTTGCATTTCTCGCTATAACTCGACAGAATTGGACACTATGGCGAAGAAAAAGATTCGGCTGGTCGGCGTCCCGCTCGACTTGGGAGGCGGTCGCCGCGGCGTCGACATGGGTCCGAGCGCCCTTAGAATCGCTGGGCTGAGTTCGCGTTTGCAGCAACTCGGTTACGACGTCGATGACGAGGGCAACATCGATGTCCCCGAGCTAGAAACGAAAACTCCAGGAAATCCCAAAGCAAAATATCTCACAGAAATTTCGGTCGCGTGTCGTAAGCTCTATAAAATCGTGCGCGCCTCGGTGCGCGATGGCTCTGTGCCATTGGTGCTGGGTGGCGATCACAGCTTGGCCGTCGGCTCGATCGGGGCTGTCGCCGACGCGCTGGCGGCACAAGGGCGACAACTAGGCGTTCTCTGGATCGACGCGCACGGTGATATGAACACCCCAGAAACTTCAGAGACGGGCAACGTGCACGGAATGCCCTTGGCCGCGATCATTGGGTTGGGTGCGGATGAGCTGGTACGGATCGGCAATCGTGTTCCTATCGTTCCGGCTGACCACGTGGCGCTCGTGGGGGTCCGCACGCTCGATATTGCCGAGCGTCGCCAAGTGCGCTCTTCGGGGCTACGCGTCTACACGATGAGACAGATTGACGAGCAAGGCATCGCTTCCGTGATGCGCGACATTCTCACAAAATTTACCGACGTCACAGACTTACACGTCAGTTTTGACATGGACAGCTTGGACCCAACGCTCGCGCCGGGCACGGGCACGCCCGCGTTTGGGGGCTTGCGTTATCGCGAAGCGCACTTAGCGTTAGAGATGATCGCCGACACGGGGCTCTTGCGCTCAATGGACATGGTCGAGATCAACCCGATTCTCGACGTGAGAAATCAAACAGCGCAGATCGCGGTAGAATTTATTTGCTCGGCATTCGGGCAGAGGATTTTGTGATATCGAAAAATCTCACTTCTCCAAACCCCATTCCCTCAGCATCGCGACAAGCTCCGAGGCAATTTATCTTCTCATAGCGGGTGGCAGTAAGCGATCTTTTGGAACTGTTCTCAAATATGCTTCGTACATCTGCGCGTTATAGTCACCTTGGGAAGCTTTATGAAATGTCTCGTCATCCAAAGCGACAGCATCCAAAATATACTTCATCGTGCTGGGTGGGATCTCTTGAACACCCTGATCGACCATAGTGACGATGGTGTGCTCTTGATGACCTAAGCAGTGCACCTGTTTATAAAACCAAAGGTGATCGCCCTTGCCTCGTTTCGGCGCTTGCGTGAAGCCCAACTGCTTCAGCGCCCGGATGACTTCACGAGGCTTCCAAATATGTCGGCGTCCCATGAGGGCTTGCGCTCTCTGTGACGGAGAGCCTCTACTAATACTTCCACGAGTGAAGGTGAGCGATGGGCACTAAAAAGAGAGGCGTTGGCGAGCGCGGGGAGCACTTGCTCTGTCAATAATTTGAGATGCTCTTTGTAAGGAGATTCGTTTTTGAAGCCTTGCTCTTGAAGGAATTCCCAGTATTCGACAAGGGCATCGATGAATTTGCTGCGAGCAACCTGTTCTGTCTTCCCACACGTATGAAGGTTGAGCTCAGGGCAGTAGAGAGTGACTCCTACATTATCTCTGTGAATTTTCACAGTCAACGGGGGGTGAGCTAACTTAGACTTTCCATTCTTCTTTGCTACTTGTCTTGTCATAACGGGTCAATTATATGAAGCGAAGCTCTACTTCTCCAAGCCCCATTTCTTCAGTAGCGCGATAAACCGCGGGTCGGTGCGCACTTCGTCAGAAAATCGTCGATCTATCTTGAGAACTTGGAGTGTTCTGCTTTATCCAGAATATTCACGCATACTCGTACAGAGGCACAGTATCAGTCGGCTGTGGCAATGACTGCAAAAGCCTCTCAATATGACGAATGGTCTCAGGTTTTAACAGTACATCTCCGCAGACGGTGCACACTTCTGCTGGAACGTGGTCGAAAACGATGACTTGTCCGCTATGGCGGACAGTATGAACGATTTTCCGTGTCTCATATTCTCCTGAACAACCAGTCATGCTACATCTCACGGCGCAACCCTCCTTTGTGTTGGCGTAATCCATTTCGGCGGTTGCGGTTCATACAGCTTGTGTGAGTCCGTAGAGCAAACAACAAGCACCTCTTCTATGTTCGGGGTATTTCTCCAAAATTTATCCACTCGCAATTGCTTCTACAACATGATAAAGTGTGAAACCTTCTTCAACCATTTCTTGGTGAGCATGTAGAATGATGCGGAAGTTCTGGCTGGCAGCCTGAGCACGTATGTGTCCCAGAACAGGGTCCAAATCTGGCATCTCGACATCCTTTTCATCTATCTTCTCAGCTGAATCTATCCTTGTGCGCTGCGCTGGCTCACTTCTCCAAGCCCCATTGCTTCAGCAGAGCGATGAACCTCGGGTCGGATAAATACTGCCAAAGGTGAGCATCCTCGTAGCCGCCTCTAGAGGTTACATGCTGGCCTTATGAATAGGCAATGCCTTGTCTCCTTGTGAAGCGAAGGCTATACTGACGCAATGGATTACGGAGTGATCCGGCGAAGCCTCAAACGTCTCAAATTCAGCCGCCATGCGAAAGACGAGATGCTAAAAGAAGGGTTTGGTGTAATACATCCCAAGGAGGTTCGCCAAGCGTTGCAGCATGGAGAAGTGATCGAAGAATACTCTGAGGACCGGCCTTATGCCAGTTGCTTGGTTTACGGACGTACGCGCCAAGACCGCCCCTTGCATATCGTCTGTGCCCCTGTGCCGGAGAAGAAACACTCATCGTGATCACTGTCTACGAGCCCGACCCAGTGCGGTGGATCGAATATCGCCGGAGGAGGAAGCCATGACGTGTGCCTTATGCGGTGGAAGCGTACGATTACAGCAAGTTCAAGAGGAGATTGTCGTTGGAACAGACCACTATCTGATCACAGTGCGCGCTGAAGTCTGCCAGCATTGCTCCGAGCGATATTACAGCGAGAGAACCGTGGAAAGGCTCATTCAGCTGCGAGAGGCAATCAAGCAAGGCCGCCTCCGGGGGCAAGCAGTGGGCCAAGTCTATGAGTTGGTCACAAAGTAGCGTCAATTCACTTTTCCAAGCCCCATTGCTTCAATAGTTCTATGAACCTCGGATCTGAGCGCACTTCGTCGAATAAAGGATCTACTTTGATCCAATACAGATTTCCCTCGCGCTCTGCATATGCTCTTGCCAGCCACGCAAAGCCCTGGTCTCTCTCCCCCAGAGCAAAATATACTGCCGCGATTCTGTAGGATCGCCCGACGAGCTGGAATGGTTGAACGACCGCAAACGGAATACCCGCATAAGTCGGAATTGCAAGTAATTCCTCTAGGGCAGCCTGCGCCTCGGCTTTGTGTCCCAACTGGGCATAAGCGATGGCACGTAACGCGGCTGCCTCTTGTTCCAAGGCTAGAACTTCTGCCGCAGTTCTTTTGTGGTCCGTGGCCCATTGCAACTCCTCCAAAGCTTCTTGGTATTGCGATTTGGCCAGATACACACGCGCAATCAAAGTGTGTGTGTCGGCATAATGGGGATCCATCTTCAACACTTTTTGGAACCGTTCTAATGCTTGGTCATATTGGCGGGCCCAGTAGAACGTCTGCCCCGCACCCAAGTTGATCTCGAACGAATCTGGATTCAATTCCAGAGCTCTTCGCAATTCTGTCAAACCTTCATTCGTACGACCGTGCAGCATCAAATAATCAAGATACTTTAAAGGTGGATCTACATCCGTAGGGGAAGCAAGCTCTATGGCTTTCTTATAGTCCGCTTCCGCTCCCTGCCAATCCCCAGCCTGTTGTTTGGTGAGTGCCAATTCCTCACTAAGCCAAGAATCTTTCGGATAGAGCTCCAGCGCATTACGGAACTGTCTAATGGCTTCGTCCCATCGACCCACATCTCGCAAATAATCGCCGTATTCAGAGTAAGCAAATTCATTGCCTGGATCGACCGCTATGACTCTCTGGAACTCTTTCTCCGCACCCTCCAAGTCTCCAGTACGCACTTTGGCCCTTCCCAAATCTCTAAGTGCATAAAAATTCTTTGGATTGATTTCCAGGGCTTTTTGGAATTGTTTTATGCCTTCGTCATACCGCAGCGTATACACCAGAAACGTGCCGTAACCGTCATAGATTGACGCTTCCTTAGGGGCCATCTTAATGGCTTTCTTGAATTCCTCTTCTGCACCTTCCCAGTCGCCCACTTGTTGCATCATCGACGCTAGACTTGAAAGTGTTTTGTAATTATTTGGATCCAGCTCCTGCGCCTTATTGAATTGTTTAATTGCTTCGTCGTACTGGCGGGCATTTGTATAAACGTATCCCGCCTGTATGATGATGAATAGCGAAAGAGGATCCAGTTCTAGGGCTCGTTGGATCTCAGCCAGGGATTCTTTCTCCCGGTATACCTGAGTTAAGAATTCCGCATACGCCTCATGGGCAAGCGCGTAGTTGGGATTGAGTTGGATAGCTTTCTTCAACTCCTGTTCTGCGCTCACATAGTCTTGATCATCAGACCATGTAATAACTGCTAGCGACAAGTTCGCTTCGGCAAGCGTGTCATCGAGCTGAAGCGCCTTCATCGCGGCTTCCTTGGCTTTCGGACGCCCTTCATTAGTAAGCAAGTCACCTTCATCCACGAGGAGAGTGTAGGCATCAGATATCCCTGCATAAGCTTTTGCATAGTTGGGATCTATCTTAAGCGTCTGCTCGAAGTACTGGATCGCTTTCTCAAATCCTTCTTTCGTGTTCTTGTCAAAGAAATAGAGGCCTTGTAGGTATAGGTCATACGCTTGCAGGTTCCCAGTGTCAGGCTTGACCAGTGATGTCTGATCCCGTAATAGCTTCACCTTCAGTGTGTTGACAATCGCCTGTGAGATCTCTTCTTGAACAGCAAACACATCCTTCATCTCACGATCGTACGTCTCTGACCAGAGATGATCGCCGCTCGCTGCATCGATCAATTGCGCGGTGATGCGAAGCTTATCCCCTTCTTTGCGCGCACTCCCCTCCAGATCGTCTTCACGTTCAGCTCTTGCCCGATCTTGCGGACATCCTGCGGCTTGCCCTTGTAGGTGAAGACCGACGTCCGCGCAATTACTTTCAACTCCTGGATGTGAGACAGAGCATTGATGAGCTCTTCAGTCATGCCATCGCTAAAATATTCGTCATTCGGGTCTTTGCTGATATTCACGAATGGCAGGACTGCAATCGACTTGGACTCCTCCACGCTGGTAGCCACCGGCGGGCGCGTCGTGATGTAGGGGCTCAAGAACCACCAGAGAGCCATTGCTACGACGACAATCGCAGCTAATGCTCCGGCTGAAGCCCAGGCTCTCTTCCGTCGTGGGCGAGATAGTTCTGCATCAGCTACCTCCTGTTTTTCCCACGGGAGCACGACTCGGTAAATCTCCCTCGGCTCCTCCACGTTCTTCAGTTCCGCCTGCCCCAGCTTCACCAGCGGCGCTTCTATCTTGTTCTGAATTTGGTGAGCAATGTCTTCCGAGATGCAGATTCCACCCGGCTCTGCTAACGACTCGAGGCGCTTGGCGATGTTAACCGTATCTCCGAACACATCCTGCTCGCGCGGCATGACGTCCCCCACGTGGATGCCGATGCGGATCTGAAATCTTCTATCGGCTGGAGCGGAAGCGTTGTGCTCGACGAGCGCTTTTTGCATCTCGATCGCGCAGCGGACCGCGTCCAGCGCACTGGGAAACTCCAGATGGAAGGAATCCCCGACCGTCTTGATCTCTCTGCCACCATATTTCGGGGAAATGGCGCGAAGTATCTGATTATGCTCTTCGAGCAGTTCCATCGAGAGAGCTTCGTTCTTCTGAGTAAGTGCTGTATAGCCCACGATGTCCGTGAACATGATCGCGGCTAACCGTCGTTGTTCCATGGTGACTGAAACCCCCATTGAGAACGGCTCTATTATATCACGGAATTGAACTGTAGAAAGCAAACCTCCGGACAGACATGCAGGTCTGCCTCTATTCTCGTTTGCCTTTGCTCAGGCAGTTCTGCTATGAATAGTTATTCACCTTAGGAGGTTGCTTTGACACGTACACGAAGCTGGGTTGTCTCGCTGGTATTCTGGATGATCGTTGGAAGCTCGGTTGCCTTCGGCCAATTCACCTTCACGGACCCACGATTGAACTGGCAAGTCTTGGACACCGAACACTTTCGTATTATCTTTCACCAAGGCTTAGAGGGTCTCGCTCAAGAAGCAGCCACTCATGCCGAAGGAGCTTTTCAATTCTGGGCCAAGGAGCTGGGATACCCAGTAGAAGGCAAGACGAGTATCGTTCTTGCAGACAACACGGACTTTGACGGCGGCTCGGCTGATTCGGGTAACAAGCTCATCGTCATCAACACCTCGGCCGCCCGCAGCTTCAACGAATGGCTCAACTCCCGAGATGAGTCTAAGATTAAATCCGTGGTCTATCACGAAGATGGGCACGTGGCAGATTTGAGCGGAGCTGCCGGATTACCGGGGTTGCTCCGAAGAATTTTTGGTACTTCGATCTTGCCCACGGCTGCTAAGCCGGGTCCTTTTACCGAGGGCATTCCCATCTACGAAGATTTTCGGCGCACGAAAGGCGAGCGCGCTTCTGATCCCCGCGACGCCATGTATTTACGCGAGATGTGGCTGAACGATAAACTTCCGTTGCTGGACGAACTCTTGTTCGGCTTCAAGTACAACCCAAGACAATGGCCTTCGCCGTATATGATCGCGCATGACGTAGGCCCGTGGCTCGTGCGTTATACGGGCGAAAAATACGGCCCCGATAAAGTGGGCAAGCTCGATCACGTTCTCGCGGGCGACGCTCGTTCGCTCGCTTTCTTTGTGAGCCAAATTCTCCAAGAATCCCTAGGACTTCCGATCTCGATAAACTTAGGACAATTCCCCAGCGTGCTCCGACAAACGCTGGGCATCTCTCCTAAGGAGTTTTACGCGGGCTTCAAAGACTGGCTCAAAGAACAGTTCTCAGCCCAAGTCGAATCCATCAAGAGCGAGAGAGTCACTTCGAGCAAAAAAATTTCTTCGCTAAACTATTGGAATAACAAGCCCGCGTGGTCGCCTCACTCAGATAGCAAGAGCCAATGGATTGCGTACTTTCATAGCGACCAGGATCGCGGCTCACAGTTGCGCTTGATGCGGCCTGACGGAAGCGAGGACCATGCGCTGGTCTCCATCGATCCCGGCGTTAATTTTTTCAGACCCAACTTCTGGTCGCCGGTTCCCGCGTGGTCTCCCGATGGCACCAAGCTCGTCTATGCAACGAATGACGTTTCCAATTATTTCTATCAGTTTGGCGATCTGTATCTGTACGATCTGAAAACTTCCAAAGTGCAACGACTCACTCAGAGCGAACGCGCCTTCCGGCCTGTCTTCGCTCCCGACGGCAATCAAATTATCTATGCGAAGTACGGCTGGGGTGATAAGGGCATCTCTCTTTGGACGCTCGACTTAAAGACCGGGGAAAAGAAATCACTGAAAGAATTCTCAGACGATCTACTCTTGGATTCTTTTTCGCTCTCACCCGACGGCAAACAGTTAGCTCTCTCCATCTGGCGACAGGGTGGCTACCAAGATATTTACACCATGCCCAGCGAGGGCGGCGAACTCACTCCCATCACACAAGATAAAGCGACGGACCTCGATCCCACTTGGTCACCGGACGGGCACTTCGTGCTCTTCAGTTCGGATCGCAGCGACGTGAACAATCTCTACGCCTATCGAGTGTCTGATGGAAATTTCTTGAGAGTCACGAACATTGTTTCGGGAGCGTTTCACCCGACTGTTGCTCCCGATGGAAAGCAATTAGCGTTTGTCGGCTACAGCGTCGCTGGCTACGAGATCGACACCATGAGCTTTGACCCCGCGAGTTGGAAACAAATTCCGACTCCTCAGAAAGAAACGATTTCCGCTTGGAGTGGATACCCCAAGACAAGTTATCCCATCAAGCCGTATCAGGCTTCAGAGACGATGGCACCGCTCGGCTGGATTCCTATCATTTCTCCGGAGCGCTTAGGTATATCCGTCGACGGGCAAGATGCGCTCTTGGAACAGTTTTACACGCTACAGCTGGGATACAATCTCAAAGATCGCTGGCCCTTCTACGCGCTCAACTACTCGACTAACCATTTACTTCCTCCGTTCACGATCGCGCTCAACTTATCGGCAGAAAATGGAGGAAACCGCCAAGACCTGCGCTTCACCTATCCCATAGTTTCTAGCTTTGCCGAACAGCAAAATTTCTCGTTCGGCGTTAGTCGGTCAGAGGCTAAGAAACTCTCACAGACGGTTTCGTTGGGCTGGAGTCTTTCGCAGCTCACTGGGCTCGATCTGTTATGGAACCGTCTCAATCTCTCCGTGAATAGCGAGATGACGCAGGTCGTCGCTGAGAACAAGGTCGCGCGCCAGTTCACGTTCAGCTTGGGGGATACTATCAACTGGCGTGATGAAACGAATCATACGCTGGCGCTTCGGTTGATAGCAGGCCGGAGCGATCAAGAAAAACGCTTTACCCTCGGCGGAGAGAAGGGGCGCTTCTTGTTGCGCGGATTCCCGGTGGGAGCCTTCCGTGGCAGTCAGATCGTCTCAGCGAGTATCGAATATCGGTTCAAGCTGCTCTCGATCTGGAGTGGCTGGGAGCTGAAGCCCGTTTTCTTCCGAGAAGTCTATGCCCATCTCTTTGCCGATGGCGGTCTGGCGGGAGAGACACTCGTTGCGAAAGATATAAAACTGAGCGTAGGGGCTGAGCTACGGCTCGTAGCCAATTTTTTCGGAATTGGCTCGAACTTCCGAGTGGGAGTCGCGCAAGGGCTGGGGCTCAAACAGCCGGTCTTCTACTGGGATATTGGGGTTGCCTCGGCGTTCTGAGAGAAAACGGCTATTGGCCTTTAGCTCTTAGCTTTTGGTCAACAATTCATAGACCACAGCTAAGCTCGGTTTGCGTACTTTGCGCTTGACGCACAGATAATCGACGAGTAAACTGAGAGAAGATCTGCGCCCGTAGCTCAATTGGAAGAGCAGCGGCCTTCGGAGCCGCGGGTTGGGGGTTCGAGTCCCTCCGGGCGTACCAGAAAAGTTTTACAGTGCTGCAGTATTGCAGTTAACAGCAGCACCGCAGCACCGCAACACTTCTGGACTTCCCTACGCGAGGGTGGCGGAATTGGCAGACGCGCAGGACTTAGGATCCTGTGGGGTAACCCGTGGGGGTTCGAGTCCCCCCCTTCGCACCAGAAAATCCATTTCCTATCTGAAAAATTTGCCTACTCACGGATGAAGTAGTTGACCAACGAAAGTAACCATTTCAAGACAGATCCTGTGCTATCTTCTGGTAGCCTCTCCCAAGCGCTTGAGTCCTTTTTGCTCGCTTTACAAGTCTCTGGACGTTCTCACCTAACACTACAGCTCTATCGTCGCTCTGTAGAGCCTCTAATTACTTTTCTGAGCGATCGACCTATCATCGACATATCTCCCGGCGATCTGCGATCATTTCTGGCTTATCTAGGAACCAAAGTTAACCCGGTTACAGTGAGCATCCGTTGGCGCTCGATCCGTTCCTTCTTCAACTGGCTGTATCGTGAAGGCTTGCTGACTGAATCCCCGGTCAAGCGTATTCAGACTGCCAAAGTGCCGAGACAGTTCCCGTATGTCTTAAATGACGCGCAAGTGCAAGCGCTCGTTCAGGCAGCCAAAGCGAGAGCTGGAACTTGGCAAGGCTATAGAAACTACGTGATCGTGCTGACGTTCCTTGATTGCGGTCTTCGGGTGAGCGAGCTAAGAGGCGTGACCGTCAACGACGTAAACCTCATTCACGGCACACTCCAAGTCATGGGCAAGGGCTCGCGCGAGAGACGAGTTTATTTTGGGCGTCGCTTGAGTCGCGTCTTGCGAGACTGGTTGGCTAAGCGAACACTTTCTCTATCCAGCGACGCACTCTTTTGCACACGAAAAGGCTATGCGTTAACCCGCTATGAAATCGCCCACATTATTCAAGGATTAGGCAAAGGCGCTAGACTCCAAGGGGTGCGCTGTTCTCCTCATACTTTGCGCCATACCTTCGCCACGCAGTTCATTCGTAATGGCGGCGACCCGTTCAGTTTGCAACGTCTACTCGGCCACAGTGACATCAGCACGACGATGGTCTACGTGCACATGGCGGGCACGGCGCTGCGAGAGGCACATGCGAAGGCCAGCCCAGTGGATCGGCTGCTCGAAGGATAGCCATGAAATGGGATGCGCCGACAACGCCCGAAGAACGTTGGGAGTTTCGAGTCACCGAGCCCAACGGTTCCCAGCGTAAGTTCATCGTGGAAACCGATTGCGAGACGTTGCGCTGGCTGTTTGAAAAGCTCTCGCGGTTCAACGTCGTGGAAGTGAGAAAAGAATGCCCCGGCCGGTAAACACCGAGGATAACCGGCGCGGGGCTAATTCAGCGGGCGCAGTCTGAGGACAAAACTACCGGAGGTTGGAGTGGGCTTCCGAGGACTTCGGTAGCAAAGCAACTGCACCCGCAAGAAACATCTTACCACGCTGCCCCGCATGAGACAAAAAGGGGTCTTTCTGTAACAGGTTAAAGCGGAGAAGGCGCTGACGATCCTATGGGACTTTCCGGCTCGCTCCCAAGCCGACCTTTTTGTAACAGTCGGCGAACGGTTTGGTAGCTGCATCCGAAGTGCTCGGCTGTTTTGCGTAGGCTTCTGGTCTCGACGTATTTGGCTTGCACGGCCTCGTGGTCTAGTTCTTTGGCGGGGCGGCCCCAGTCTGCCAATTCTCCGGCCTCACGCTTGCGATTATAAGCCGCCTTGACTCGATCGCTGAGTTTGATTGCTTCGAGACGGGCTTGCCAAGCCAGCACTTCCGAAATGAATCGACGTAGGATCGCACCCAACTCGCCTTCAACGTTAAAGGAATCCAGAAAGTCTTCTTGCACCGAGTGTAGTTTCACGCCCCAGAGAGATAAATCATTCAAATCTCTTATCAAAACCTCTGAGCCTTGCCGCGTCCAACGATCCAAAGCCCAGACGACAATGTGCTTGAACTCGCCAGCTCGAGCGTCACGCTTGCACGCT
>JACOSB010000138.1 GCA_016179105.1 Candidatus Acetothermia bacterium | reverse complement strand
GTCAGCTCCGGGACGATTACCGACGCCATGATCCAAGACTACATCAGCGAGCAAGAGGGCGAACCGGTTCATGATGATAGTCAATTTCGAATTGACGATACTCCGAACCCCTCGCCTTCAAGGCGAGGGTAGTTCAGTTACCCACCACGGAAGTGCTCAATTGATCCGACGATTGTTTGAGCACCCTGACGTCCGCGACGCGTGGCCTGAGGTCCTCGGTATTCTCGTAGGACGATCGTTTTTGGACCTCTGGTCTGACTTCGCTATTGCCTTGGCCACCCGTCAAGTTCTTGATGCAAAAGGACTTTATGCACGCGCAGAACAAGAAACTCAATATGTGCCTGTGCCGGCTTTCGTAGGAGATTGGGGAGGGCAATCTCTCACGATCGATAAAGTTAATTGGCAAAACCCTTTCTTACAGTTCTGCGAGAAGAAAAAAGGGTATTGTCTCCCCGCGCGGGACGTGGCGGCCACAGGATCGCCACTTATAGTACGTCACCCGTATGGGATTCACTTTTTACGGGTTGTACCCAAATCTAATGAACCCTTCGTCTTAAGATTTGAAGGAGCGTCTGACACAGATTTTAAGGTTCATCTTGTTGTTCTCAATAACTCAGGAGTCTATGAAAATTTCTCTCTAACCCAAGATTGTGTTGTCTCAAACCCGATGACTTATAAGTTGCTTCAGATAGTCATCACTCGCGGCGAGAAAGGCTTAGGTAGTTACAAGATAATTATGGACAATGTTCAGAATAACCAGTATCCTCAGTGCTTTTCTGAAAAGAAATAGAGGAGATACTATGAACAGTGTGAACCTAGTGCTGTTCATCTTGGCGATCATTGTCACGATACCTTTAGCAGCGTTAGGGGCAGAGCCAAAACCATCTGGAGATGTTCTGTTGCTAGAACTTGCTGCGGGTTTTGCAGGGGCGCTGATCGGACCTGTGGGAGCGCTTTTCGTCGTAGGTCCGCCGACTGTAGGCTGGGAAGAAGGTAAGTGTCATCCCGGAGCGAACGATGTGCAACGCTGGACGCTAATCATAGGAAGCACAACCGGTGCCACCTTTGGGGTCATTGGGGCAGCGTGGATAACAACGACTCCTGGTGACCCCGTTGGCGCGCTGCTCTTAGCAGCGGTGCAAGCTCCGGTTGGATTGGTGCTCGCATGTTTGACTTATCTCTTGACTTACCAAAGCCCACCGGGAATCCAATCTCTCATTAATTGGAGTAGCGCAATACTATTGCCTACGTTAAGCACAGCCGCCGGTGCTTGGATTGGCTATAACTTCGGAAAGACCTTTCGCATCGATTGGAAGGGGAAAATCAATCTGAATCTCTTCGCACTGAGATTCTGAAGGCTTTTGTAGGGGCGAAGCATGCTTCGCCCCTACTTTTCGATCGGCATGGTTGCAAAATAGACATCCGGGTCCGGTCGCCCTGACGGGTAGGCTGGAGTCGTCACCGTGTTGCGGTTGTCACCCCAGGCGAGATAGAAGTTGTTTGCGTCGGCGGCGATCGCGGCGTAATCGCCCATATAACACTCGTTGCGCAAGGAGTCAAAATTTTTGGTGCTCGTCGATTGACCCGCGATCGGAGGAACACCAAACGAAGTGTCAGTCACTCGCTGGTTCGGCTCAAATGTGGTGCCGCCATCCTTGGAAATCGCCAAGAAATAATCTATCAAGAGATTGTTCGGATCGAGCCGCCGATCGAAAAAAGCGATCCCCAGAGCCCCACTCGGCGAGACTGCGATCGCTGGGAAAAATTGTTCGTTCTTGGTCGTGTCGTCGTTCACACGCTTGGGAGCAATTACTGTTTTTAAGTCTGAGTCGAGCGCGGCAAAGTAAATATCAGATTGATCTTCATTGTTGGGCAAAGCTGTCTCATACACAACGTAGACACGTCCGCGACTGGGGCCAGAACTGCGATCGACCGCGATCGCCGGGAGGATAAAGTTCGAGATTTTTCCGTTCAAAATATACCCGGCGCTGCGCGGGCAGACATTATCTTCGTGGCGTGACAAGAGTGCTTCGCCAACCGTCACGATTGGTCCCCAACTTTGACCGGCATTGCTAGATTTTCGTATACGAATACCAATTTTCTCAGAGTCTGGAATCTCTTCTCCCCACGCAAGGTAGAGTTCTCCATTGGGGCCAACGGCGAGCGACGTGCCAATCTGGCTGACTGGGCCCGTGGCTGACGAGATCGTTGGAGCCGAAAATATCTGTCCTCCATCGGTCGAGCGCGAAAGGAGCACTCGCTCTTCCCCCGCAGGCGTGAACTCGGTCCACGCGATGTAGACATTTCCATCAAAAGGGCCGCCGGTGTCGTCGACGGCAATCCAAGGCTTGTCTTGATAGAAGCTATTGCTCGGGCCTGTTCCAGGAATTAAGACGGGGACGCTGAAGGTCTGGTCTCCATCCGAAGATTTGGAGACACCCATCAGCGGGTCTCCCTGAGCATTGCGTTGATTACTCACAGAGTAAAAATTCCCGCGGCGGTCGACGGTGAGGACGGGGTCCGAGAGTCCCCAGCCGCTGGCGTTGGCCGTCAGACGCCCCTTGTCTTGAAATGTTTTACCGCCATCGGTCGAGACGGAAATCCCGGCGAGGCTCGATTGACCATTGATTCTGGGCAAAAACTGTCCGGTGTCGACGTACGCGACCACAACGGTTTGACCGAAGACCGCGAGCGAGACTTCGCTCTGCGTCGTGTGGTCTTCGACAAGAGAATCTTGAGCCGGATCATTGACACGAATATTTTTTGGCGGAGTCGAAGAGACTTGAGCAGAGGCTGCGATGGCTACGATCGATAAAAGAGCGAGAGACCCCAGGGCGCGCCAGATTTTTTTCATCGAGAACTCCTCCGTGATTTTTTGTTATGACTGAGATGATAGAGGAGAAGGAAAAGGCTCGCAAGCAGGACACAAAAAATATGTAGGGTCAAGGCATGCCTCGACCCTATTACAAAAAATATCTCTTAATCTTTAGTGCTTGACGACGATCTTCTTGAGCTCGCGTCGGATGACTTGGCCAGCGCTGTTGCGCGTCACGATGATCGCCAGATAGACGCCATTGGTCAACTGCTCGGTCAGCTCTGGGAGAGAAGCTGAGAGCTGGGCAGAGTTCTTGAGTAATTTGCCGGACAAGTCAAAGAGGGCGATATTGGTTAGGGCTTGGGGAGCAGCGGGCTTCCACACCAACTCGAAGGAGCCATTGACCGAGTTCTGGACGCTAAGGGTGAAAGCCTTGGTAGTTCTAGTACCAGTCTTATCTTTGACGATGATGTTTACGGTGTAGTCGCCCACCTTGCGTGCGCGGCCCTTGAGCTCGCCGCAAGTGCGCAGCTTGAGCCCCGCTGGAAGCCTTCCCGAAACATTCCAGATATAAGGAGCCGTGCCGCCCTGGGCCTTGAACCAGTACGAAATATTCTGCTTCATCGGGAGGGGCAAATCGGGGTTATCCAGGATCGCCAGTTCGCCCGGAGGCGGAGGGCTGCCTGAATCGTCGATCGTGCCAAAGTCGGTCGTCCAGTACCAGCCGTACTGAGAGTTGGGGCTGTAGACGCGGGCGATGCCGATCGCGCGCCAGGAGCTGTTGAGCATATTCTTGTTGTGGCCGCTGCTGTTCTGCCAATCATTGAAGACTTCGGCAGCCGTGGCTTGGCCGGCCGCGATGTTCTCGCCGTAGCCGTTCGCGACGTTTGGATAACCGGCGTTCCACATGCGCTGCACGTAGTCAGACTCTCCAGAGCACTGATGGGAGAAACAATCTTGGTTGGCCATCCAGCTACTGTGGGCATCGGCTGCTTGGTCGAGCGTGGACGAGAGCGCTAACGAGGGGAGTCCCTGTTGGGCACGATAGTTGTTGATTAATTCGTAAACCGCTTGTTCTTCGCTGTCGAGGCTGGGCTGTGCCCAAACGAGAGGCTGTACGAACGCGATGACCATCAGTACACCGACAACCAGCAACAAGAGACGTGGGTGAGAGGCAGTCATTTTTTCGGCCCTTTCTCTGAGTCTTTTTTTACTCCTCCGAGTCTTTAGTTTCACTTCCTACCGAGGGTAATGTTAGCAACATTCAAGTCAAAAGTAAATGCCAAGAAGGTGAAAATTTGGTGGAAACGAAAATTATCTCTAAATCAGCATTTTGGGCACATTTTAAGATTCTGAGCGTGAAAAATGACTTGTTGCGGTGGAGAAGACCCTCACCCCGCCTGCAGCATTCCTCTCCTGTTTAAACGGGAGAGGCGACGGGAGTGAGGGTTTTGAGCAAACTCTAGGTATCCCTTGTGCTAGCGCCGAACTGCGAGCTTGCGCAATTCGCTCCTGATAAGTTTACCGTCAGCGCCCTTCACCGTGAGCGTGTAGAGATAGAGACCGTTTGCGAGCAGGTCACCGTTCGGGGTTGTGCCCTCAAACTCGAGAGAGCCAGTCTTCTCGGTCTGTTCGACGAGCTTGCGACCGGCGAGCGTGAAGACTTGGAGCTTCATCTCGACGACGCCCGTGCCCTCGGCAGCGAAGTCGATAATTTAGAGTGTAGGAAAGGGTTCGTCGCAAAACCATAGAAACCGGGTGAAAATTGTGTGCCCGTGAAATCGTTTAGATGATTGGACTACGCACTCACCCAGGTGCCGACGGGTTCTCCGGCGATGGCTTTTTCTAAATTCTTGGGCTTGTACAGATCGAAGACGATCACGGGAAGGCTGTGCTCTTTGCAGAGTGCGAGCGATGCCAAGTCCATCACTTCGAGGCCGCGCGCATAGGCCTCGTCATAGCTCACTCGCTTGAGAAGTTTGGCAGACTTATCTTTCTTCGGGTCGGCGGTGAAAACACCCTCGACGTTGGTCGCTTTTAACAAAACGTCGGCGTGGATCTCGCGAGCGCGAACAGCAGCGGCGGTGTCGGTCGTGACGAACGGGTTACCCGTGCCTCCAGCAAAAATGACAATATAACCTCGGTCGAGATATGCTCTTGCTTTTTTGGGGTTGATCGGGCGCGCGTAGGCCACTTGGACGGCCGACTGGATGATCGTGGGGATATCACGCTCTTCTAAGGCCTCGGCGAGTGCCATCGCATTTTGAACAGTCGCGAGCATCCCAATCTGGTCGGCGACCACGCGGTCCATGCCCTTGATGTCCGAGCCACGGATGATGTTGCCGCCGCCGACGACGATCGCGATCTGGGTTTTCGATTGCTTGCGGGCGCGGCTGATTTGCTCAGCGAGTTTCTGAAAAGTCTCGGCGTCTCGGCCAAAGCCCTGTTCGCCGCCCAGCGCCTCGCCGGACAGTTTTAAGAGTACGCGCGCGAATTTTCCTCGGGTAGTCAAGCGCTCTTTTTACTTACCGATCTCGAAGCGGGCGAATCGCTTGATAGAAACAGACTCACCGATCTTGCTGGCCAAATCGCCTAAAATGTCCTCGACCTTGGTCTTGCCCGTCTGATCTTTGATGAAGGGTTGCTTCACCAGACAGACTTGCGCATAGTAGCTCTGGAGCTTGCCCTCGACGATCTTGTCAATAATGTTAGCGGGTTTGCCCTCTTGTTGAGCTTGTTTTTTGTAAAGCTCTTTCTCTTGGTTGAGCGCTTCGGCTGAAAGGTCTTCGGGTTTCACGACGAGCGGAACGGGGTTGATCGCGGCGATGTGCATCGCGAGCGATTTCACGAATTCACGAATGTCGGGGCTGTTCGCGGCAAAATCTGTTTGAGTATTGACTTCGACCAAGACGCCCACTTTACCATTGTGATGGACGTAGGCTTCGATGCGTCCCTCGGAGCCCGTGGCCGCCCGTGCAGCAAGGTCCGCCTTGCCCCATTCGCGCAGCAAGAGTTTCGCTTTCTCTAAATCTCCGCTGGAATCGGTCAGTGCTTTGCGGCAGTCGAGAATACCTACTCCGGTCTGTTCGCGTAACTGCTTTACTAGGTCATTGGAGGTGGCTGCCATACGTGAATACTAAGCCTTTGCCTTTCCGTTTCTGTCGCTCTCGTCTTTGGTCTCTCCGCCGTTGGCGCTCGGGGCCATCGTGGCGGCCGCCGGCTGAGCTTGAACCGCGCCGGAGCGCCCGCCGCTGCGACCTTCGCGGCCTTCCATCACGGCGTCGGCAATGCGAGCAGTGATCAACTTCGTCGCTTTAATGGCATCGTCGTTGCCCGGAATCGGGTAATCGATGTCATCGGGATCGCAGTTGGTATCGACGATCGCGACGACAGGGATGCCCAAGAGACGGGCTTCGTGGATCGCATTCTTCTCGATCAGCGTATCGACGACGAAAATAAGCCCCGGCAGCGTGTTCATGTTGCGCAGGCCGTCGAGATTGCGCAGCAGCTTCATCAGCTCGCGCCGTAAATTCATGGCTTCTTTGGTGGGCAGCGCATCGAAGGCCCCACTCTTTTCCATGTCTTCCAAATCTTTCATGCGCTGGATGCGTTTTTGGATAATACCGTAGTTGGTGAGCGTACCACCGAGCCAGCGCCGGTTCACGTAATGGGCGTTCGCGCGTTTCGCTTCTTCGGCGATCGTGTCTTGCACTTGGCGCTTGGTGCCGACAAAAAGAATATCGCGGCCCTTGGCGACCTCATCACGAACAAAGAAATACGCTTCTTCAAAGAGTCTGATAGTTTTTTCTAGATCAATAATGTGGATCCCCTTGCGCTCGGTGAAAATAAATTCTTTCATCTTGGGGTTCCACTTGCGCACTCTGTGACCGAAATGCACCCCCGTTTCGAGTAATTCTTTAATGGTTAAAATCTCCACATCGCTCGCTCCTTTCTCCTGTAATCGCATTTGGTGCTGTTGTCTCGACTGACAAAGCCCTCTAATTTAGCAAAATCGCGCTCTGGATGCAAGCTGCCCCGAGTTTTAGCATAATGCTCTGGCGGGCAATCGAGAGAGTGTTTATACTCAATCGAGGTTAGGTGGGTGCAAATGGGAATCAGTAAAGACTATCGTAAACGAATTGAGAGCCATCGACAAACGATTGCGATCCATGAAGCCAAGATTTGCGCAGAGCGAGCAAAACCATATCCGAAAGAGAATTTGATTGTTCTCTGGCGAAATCATATTGCCAATGCTCAAGCTCGGATCGAGAAATTAGAACATCGTCTTGAGAGGCGCAGGAGGTAGCTCATGAAAACGGCAAAGGCCGATCAAATTGAATGGACATCTCAAGTAGCAGATGTACTTTCGCAAGAGATTGCCGAGTTGAGCCATCGTTACTTGGTAGAGCTGGATGCGCTCAAAAATGCAACTCCTGGTAGCGATGCCTTCATTGAACATCGAGCCGAAGCAATTGTGGCGCTTGAATGGATACAAATGAAAATCAAAGATTTACTCAAAGAGATGGAGCGTCTCGAAGATACGTGGCCGGATTGAGTTCGGTTGAGCAAAAGATGATTTTGAGACTAACTCATGTTGCCTAAACGCCACCTTGATATTAACAACCCTAAATTTGTCTATAATCCCTATCCGTTCCTCGCAGGGCTACGGGAAACGCTGCCGATCTTTTACGACGAAGAGTGGCAGAAAGTCTGGGTTCTTCGCTATGGAGATATTGCGACTTTGCTCAAAGACCGACGGCTGGGCCGCCAGATTCTCCATGTGATGACGCGTGAAGAGTTGGGATGGCCTCCTCCCAATCCAGCCCAAGCGCCCTTTGACTATTTTCAATCTAAACACATGCTCGACCGCGAACCGCCCGACCATACTCGACTCAAAACATTGGTGATGAAAGCGTTCACTCCACAACGTGTCGAAGCTCTTCATCAGCAAATCCAACAGATCATCAATGAGCTCTTGGACAAAGTTGAGCCTATTGGCAAGATGGACCTTCTGCATGACCTTGCAGAGCCGTTACCCGTCACGGTCATTGCCGAACTACTCGGCATTCCCGAAAAAGATCGTCATAAATTGCGTCCCTGGTCGGCGGCCATTGTCAAACTGTATGAGCTCGGCTATACCGACGCGCAAGTGCACGCCGGGTCAAAAGCCGTCATCGCATTTTCTGATTACATTCGAAATTTGGCAGAAGAGCGTCGCACTCATCCCGAAGACGACTTGATCAGCGCGCTGGTCGCTGTCGAAGAGCAGGGAGAAAAATTGACTGAGGACGAACTGATTGCCAACTGTATTTTATTGCTTAACGCTGGGCATGAAGCGACGGTCAATGCGATCACCGGCGGCATGCTCACGCTCTTCCGTCATCCAGAGCAAAAGCAAGAGCTAACACGTGCGGCAGCCGACTCAGCAACGGGAACTGCGCTCTTCAAGTCGGCCGTCGAAGAGCTTTTGCGCCACGATACTCCGTTGCCGATGTTCGAACGCTGGGTTCTGCAAGATTTCGAATACAAGGGCATTGCGCTCAAGCGCGGGATGGAAGTGGGCCTGATGTTCGCCTCGGGGAACCGCGATCCACGACGTTTTGAGCGACCCGATGAGCTCGTTCTCACTCGTAAAGACAACGCGCATTTTACTTTCAGTTTGGGGACTCACTATTGCTTAGGCGCGCCGCTGGCGCGGCTGGAATTGCAACTAGTCTTTCAGACACTCTTGCGACGTTTCCCGAAGATTCGCCTAGCGACTGATGCTGACCGCCTGGAGTACGGCGGCTTTGTGATTCGTGGCTTGAGATCGCTTCCGGTGGTTTTCTAAAGCCAAAGATAATGCACGCTTAGTTATGCGTTGTTTGCGGCTCGCGTAGCTTTTCTTTGATCCAACGGCGAATGAGCGTCGTATGGCCTAGGCCTTGTCGATGAGCAATACGTTTGAGGAGTTGAAGATCTTCTGAGTCCAAAGTAATACATATCAATCAAGCTCTAAAAATCTTCCCACTCGGGCTCTGCGGGAATCACCGGAGCACCCTCGTTGTCTAAGAGCGCGATCGCGCGCTGCACAACGCTACGCAGACTCCCGTCCGGCATCGGGCGCACGACGCTGCGATAGATATAGACGCCCGGCCCGCCGGACTCATCTTTTAGCAATCGCACCAAGAACTTAAATTTTTCTAAGAGCACCGGCTTGCCCTTCGCTGCTCGCTCTTTCGCGAGCGCGATCACCGCGGGAGCATCGGCTGTGTACTCTTCTGCCACGGTCGCAAAATCTTCGAACTCGTTCGTCTGGCCATAGAGGAAATTCGGGTCCTCCGTACCGACGCCGATATAATTCTCCATGTCACTGCCGCCGGCACGATGGAGTTGGGCCCATTCGCTGACTTGATCAGGCGTAAAGAGCTTAAAGTGCACGACGTGGGCCGTCTCGTGGAAGGCCACATGCGCCAAGAAGTTACGCGTCTGGTCTCCAAAGATTTGGACGAACGCACTCTGCGCACGCCCCGCGACTTCAGGGTCTTGTGCTCGTCTGAGCACCTGCGCAACCTTGCCGCGCCACGAGAGGGGCAAAGACCTAAAGACAGAGTAGATAATGCTGCATTCTTCGGCTGTGAAGTCGCGAATCCCCGGCTCTTTGACGATTGCGATAGAGAAATCTTTCAAAATTTGGTCGCAGCTGCCGTTGAAGAGCGGTTGGCGCACGCTGAGCGTGACGGGCACTGCCGCCTGAGATGTGTTTTCCAGCTCGACGCGCCAGCGCCCCGAAGTAGGCCCATTCGCAGACGTTGTGAGAGAAAGCGGGCTGGGACCGCTCGTCTCAGCAGCTGGAGCACTCTGGCCCGGCGCAAAGAGTCTTAGCGCCAATGTCGCACTGCTCGGAGAAGACGCGAAGACTTTAATATCACCCGCGGCGCTCACGTTGAAAGTCACGCTGCGCTTGCCTCCCGCCGCGACGGATGGAAGCGTGCCGCAGACCGCGCCGCCGGCGTTCGTTTCTAGCACAGTCTTCGCTCCGAGGTTGACTTGACTAGACTGATCAAATTTTAAGCCACAACCGGCGTTGGCAGTCAGATTCGTCTCATTCAGATCGAGCGTCGATTGACTGAGGGCGATGCCGTCACCGGCATTGTTTCGCAGAGTGACTTTGTTGAGCACTAAGTAGTCAAAAAACTGGGCGGCGATCCCCTGGCCGGGGAGGGCCGGATTGCCCGGCGTATCATTCGCGGCGCGCGAGGCTTCGATTGTGTCTCCGTTCATCTGAAGTTGTACTTCTTCGAAGGCGAAAACGCCCGCATAGGCATTGCCCGTGAGCTTGTTGTTCTCCATCTGAACTTTGGTGGGAGCTGTAGAAGAAAAGATAGCGACACCGTAGCCCGAGTTATTGGCGATCGTGTTCCCGACGAGCGTCACTTGCGAGTCGACGATATTGACACCGCGCCCGGCGAAGCCGTTGGAATCCGGGATATTTTCAGTGATCTCGTTGTTGCGCAGGGTGGCTTCAGAATTCGTGAAGACGAGAACGCCCTGGCGCGCGTTGCGTAGAATTTTATTGTTCTCGATCACGACGCTGGTCGCTTGCTCGACCTGAATGCCGCGACGACCGCCCTGAACCGTAAATCCTTTGAACGTTACGTTCTTGGTGTTTTTGATGAGAACGGTTGGGATTTGGCGCGTGCGCCCGGCAGAGCCGTCAATAGTTGTAGTGTCTTTGCCCGCGCCCTCGATCGAGACAGATTTACCAATATTCAAGCTCTCAAAGTAGCTCCCGGCGGCGACGGCGATCGTGTCACCGTCGACAGCCGCGTTGAGTGCAGCCTGAATAGTTGAAAAATCTGCAGGAACGCTGATTGTCTTGGCTGAGACCAACGACGAAAGACTTACGAACAACACGATCAAAACGAATAAAACTGTATGAGAACGACGCATTATACCTAACCTCCTCAGTTAGATGTGCCTTGGCTCCATGCATAATTGCCCAAATTTTTGAGACTTCTGATTATACCAATTCGTAAGGGCGAAGCATGTGTCATCCTACAAGCGAGTTCATCTTGAGACAACCAACTTATGAAGCGTTTCTACGCGCGTTCCATCACTAGTTTGCGCAGAGATCAAATACAGATAGACCCCATTCGCGACAGACTCATCGAGCGTCCAGAGCACGCGCGTGCCTTGTTTTTCATCGCTATCGAAGAGCAAACGCCCGTTGAGACTGAAGACGCGCACGCGCATCGTTTCGATCTGTAGCCCATCGGCGGCGAAGAGAATCGCTTGATCTGAGAGAGTCGAAGTCGTGAAGGAGACCTTGCCCGCCGGAGGAGTCGGCTGTGAGACCGCTAACTGCTTGCAGAAGATGGACGACGGAGCACCGCTGTCGTCGGTGACTTGCAAGCAAACGTGCATCGGGCCGGTCTGAGTGAACGTGTGCGTAGTGGTCGCATAACCCGAGTACGTGAGCTCGAACGTGCCGTCGCCGTCAAAATCCCAAGAGTACTGGACAACTTTTCCATCGAAATCTTTCGAGGGCACAGGATCGAACGTCACCAGTTGCCCTTGCACAGGGTTCGTAGGCGTGAAGACGAATGCGGCCGTCGGCGGGCGGTTCGCGACGACTCGCACGCGCTTGCAGGTTGTGTTGGCAGCGCCGTAACTATCGGTCACCGTGAGACAGGGTTTGTAGCGACCAATCGTTGCGTATACGTGGACGGGGTTGCGATCGGTGCTGGTCGTCTGATCTCCAAAATCCCACTGCCAGCTAACGATATCTGAATTGCCGTTCGGGTCTGTCGAAAGGTCATTAAATTGAGTCGTCTCTAAGACTTTGGCGTTCACGGGTGTCGTCGAGAAGTTGGCACGCGGGATCGCGTTCAGGTAAGCAATGATATTTTTCGGGCGGTCGAGCACGATGGTTAACGGGAAATCAGAGCCCGAGGCATCGCCGAGCCATTGGACAAAGACCGCGCCGCGCCGCGCGCGGGGCGTGAGTGTCACGTTCGAGCCGCACGGGAGCCAAACGGTCCCGCTCGGACGGATGCGTCCCCAAATGGCCGGCTCGACCGAAGCTGTGAGCGCGCACTGGGTCCTAAAATTAGCTGTGTATGTGGTTACTATGCCCGGGATCACGATGTTGTGACTCTGTCGCCCTTTGTCGCTCCAATTGGTGAAGAGATAACGATAACCGGGAGGACCGTCCTGCGGCGACGGAGCGAAAACCGTATGGGTGCTGCAGATCGGCCACGTAAATTTTTGGGGAGTCGCGTACTCGGTCTGGTCGATGATGAGTTTTTGGCCGGGCGGGTTGGTCTCAAAATTCGTATCGATGTCGCCGGTGTAGAATTGTGCGATGACGTGTTTGGGTCTGTTCATCACGAGCGCGAGCGGGTTTTGTATGCCGGACGCATCGCCTGCCCAACCGCTAAAGCCGAAGCACTTCACGGGGATCGCTGTAATCGTTGCCGTGGCTCCCGGATCGAACCACACTTCTACCGCAGGATTGACCGTTCCACCCACTAAAGGAGTGACTTCGGTGGTCACCGAGTACTGTGGACGGAAGACGGCCGTATAGGTCGTATCCTGGGTTGGAGTAAGAACGCTATGGGCTTGTCCCCCGGTGTCGCTCCAGTGGTCGAAAATATACCGGACACCCGCCCCTCCGGGCTGCGGCGAGTCGGTCCCGAGGGAATGGCTGGAACCGACGAGCCAACGAAAGGTTGTAGGTGTGCTTGTGTACGGGGTGCCGTCCACCAGGATTTTCAGACCCGGTGGGGCGGTCGTCACGGTAATTTTCACGCATTCAGCGAATCCCGCGATGAGGTTCTTGGGTTTATCTATGACTAACTGTGCGGGATTGGTAGTCCGCTGGGCCAAGGGAATATCTCCGGCCCATTGGACAAAACAGAATCCGTTCTTGGGTTTGGCGGTGATCTGGGCGGTGCTGCCCGCGGGATACCACGTCGGCTTGTCCGAAATTACTTGGCCTGTGTTGGGTGGGTTGGCAGAGAGCATTAATTGATACTGGGTCTCAAAATCAATGTGATATTCTGCGCTCTCGTTGGTGGTGCAGACGCTATGCGTTTGGGGTTTGCCATCGCTCCAGCTAGTGAAGAGGAAACGGCTCCCGTTCCCTGGTTGTTGCGGAGAGGGCGCGTGGATGGAGTGGCACGAGTTGAGCGGCCATTCAAAGGAGTGCGGAGTGAGATAACTCTTGCCGTCGACCACGACCGTGAGTGCGGGAGGACTTGAGGTGATGACGACGTTCGGAGCCGGAACGAAAACAGTGATGTCGATCTTGGAGATGACGATGGGTTTATCGTTCGGACAAGGAACGTCCGTGCCGCAGTGCCAGAGCAGCTCGAACCTCCAGTCGCCGTCGACCGAGGGAGTGATACGATAGTTGTACTCGCCCACGTCGGACTTGGTCATGCGGCAGTCGCGTTGTTGATCGGCGTTGATGTCGCACTCCGTGACTTGCTGGGTGCCGTCTTGGAGAAATTGGGTGAGGCGCAGGGTGTAGACTTGAGTGGCCGGGTCGGGATCAAGGAAGACCTCCGTCTTATCCAAGAAGCGAGCCGTGATTTCTATCTCTTGGCCCAAGGGAAATTCCGTGTCGTCGGTGCAAAGTTCGGTCTGGGTTTGGGATCCCGTGTTGGGGCTGATGGCGTTCTTGCAGTTGGCGCTGGCCCCCCAAGCGGTTACGGCAAATAGACTCACCCCCACGCAAACGGTGAGGGCAAAACAAACACAGCTCTGAAGAAATGTCCGTATGTTCCCCAGACGGACCCCCCAGGAGTTTTTTCTAATACGTCGGAACGGTGGACTAACCTCTCGTTGGCTTTAAGACTAGCAGAAAGTTGAAGAGATTGTCAAATGCGATATTAAACCGCCATGGCGCCAAGCACGCCAAGAAATTCGATTCGGTAGAGGCGGGTTTGAAACCCATCTCTACTTTGCGTCTTTGGCAGTTTGAGATGATTAAAGCTTATACCCAATCTTGCGTAAAAATTCTTTGCGTTGCACGATCTCCATCGCCGACTCAACTCCCTTGGATTTGATGCCGTCGATCACACCTAGAATGCCTCGGCCTTGCTCCGTCTCAGCGATCACCACTTCGACGGGGTTCGCCGTCGCACAATAGATACGACAGACTTCTGGGACATTCTTCACGGCATTGAGCACATTGACTGGGAAGCACTCCTTCAAAAAGATAATGAAGCTATGGCCGCACGAGAGCGCGAACGCATTTTGTTTGGCAAACTCCGTCGTTGCTTCATCGGTTCCGCTCCAGCGCACGAGAGCTGGCCCTGAGGATTCGCAGAAAGCAAGACCAAATTTAATTCTTGGGATAGCGGTGACGAGCGCCTCGTGCAAGTCTTCGACCGTTTTGATGAAGTGCGATTGGCCTAGGATGAGATTGACGTCGTCGGGTTTCTGGATTTTCACAATTTTGAGTTCCATAGAGCACCTCCGAGTTCAGTCTAGCACTGAGTGAACACAGATGACAAGAACACAGAGATCGGGGAAGTTGTAGGGGCGAGGTGACCTCGCCCCTACACGAGAAATCTCATTGACACTTTCAACCCTTCCATCACAACAAGCGCGCCGTTCTGGGCTGAGAGCGCGAAGCTCAGTTCTTGAGCTTGTGTGACATCTTGAATCGCGCTCAGTACTGGCTGTAGCTTTATCTGAGTCTGAGCATCGGCGATGATCTCGAGCTTTTGCACCGGAGCCGCGAGCGAGAGTTTTTTCAACGATTTCTCTTTGCGCACGCTCTCGACGATCGCGATCGCTAAATCTCCTATCTCTTCGGCTTCTCGATCGTGCCAACTCTGCTCGGTTTGAGGCCATGCTGAAATATGAATCGAGCGGGTATTCTCTTGCTTTGCAAAGCCCTGCTGAAAAATCTCTTCGGTAATGAAGGGCAGGATCGGCGCTAGCAGTTTCAGTGTGCTCTTCAAACTGTGAGAGAGCACAGACTGGGCAGCTCGGCGCGAGGCTCGTCCATAGATTTCTTGGTTGTAGAGGCGTTTCTTGATGATTTCCAAATAATTGTCACACAAATCGTGCCAGAAAAATTTTTCAGCGATCGCAAGCGCTTGGCTGTAGTCACAAGCTTCAAAAGACTCTGTTGCTTGCTCGATCGTTTGCGCGAGTTTGCTCAAGAGCCAGCAGTCGATGGTCTCTAGTTTAGACTGAGTCCCGTCGTAGTCTGTGAGATGAGTCAACGCGAACTTGGAGGCGTTCCAGAGTTTGGTCACGAGTCGCTTGCCCTGAGCAATTAGATCTTCGCTGAAGGTCGTGTCCACACCGGGCTTGCTGCGGCAGGCCCAGTAGCGGATCGCATCGGCCGATTTGGTTTCCATTAAGTGAATGGGGTCGCGTGAGCCGCCGCCCTTGGATTTACTAATTTTGCCTCCTTGGTCTGCGAGCACCCAACCAGAAATTAACGTACGTTTCCAAGGGATTTTCTCTGTATGAATCAGAGATTTCACGATCGTATAAAATGCCCACGTGCGGATGATCTCGTGCGCCTGCGGGCGCAAGCTCATCGGCATCAAATTCTTGAGTTCATCCGACTCACCCCAGTGTGCGTTGATCTGCGGAGTGACCGAAGAAGTCGCCCACGTGTCGAAGACCTCGTTTTCAGGCTCCAGTGCTGCGCTACCGCAATGAGGACAGGCGCTGGGTGCACTGTGCCGCGGGTCCACGGGCAACTGATCTTCGCGCGCGAGTGTGATCTCTTTACAGTTCGCACAGGTCCAGAGTGGAAACGGCACGCCGAAGATTCTCTGTCGTGAGATGCACCAGTCCCATTTTAGATTCTCGACCCAGTGGATGTAGCGTTTTTTCATAAATTCGGGAACCCATTCGATCTCCTCTCCGGCCTTCAACAACACTTCTTTCAGATCGAGCACTTTGATAAACCATTGGGGAATCACCAGAAGCTCGATCGCAGACCCACAACGCTCGTGCACGTTCACAGTGTGTGTGATTTCACGTTTATTAGAGGCAATGGCTTCAGTTTCCAAATCGTGAATAATTTTTTTGCTTGCTTCCTTGGCTGTAAGCCCATTATACGGACCAGCAATCGCTGTCATGCGACCGCCTTGACCAAGAGCTACTTTAAGCGGCAGCCGATGCTCACTCCACCAAGCAATGTCGGTTGTATCACCAAACGTGCAGCACATCACGAGTCCCGTGCCCTTCTCGCGGTCGACTTTTGCATCGGCCAGAATCGGAATTTTCTCAGCAAAAATTGGAATGTGCGCTCGCTGCCCGATCAAATGTTTGTATCTCTTGTCTTCGGGATGCGCGAAGAGCGCCACGCACGCGGGCAAGAGCTCTGGGCGAGTTGTGCTGATCGTCACGTGCTCGCCCGATTCCAACGTGAACGCAATATCGGTAAAAAATGAAGATGCTTCGCGGTCTTCGAGCTCGGCCTGCGCGATCGCTGTGCGACAATAAGGACACCAGAGCGCGGGCGCTTCTTTCTTATAGATTCGACTTTTCTTGTACAGGTCGAGAAACGAGCGTTGCGAAATCTTCTGAGCAGACGGGCTGATCGTCGAGTAACAGCGCGTCCAGTCGACGCTCAGGCCCAAACGCCGCCAGAGTTGTTCGAACTCGCGCTCCTTTGCTTGCACGGTCTCTAGACAGAGTCGAATAAAATCTTTGCGCTTCATCGATCGAGCTTGGATGCCGTGAAATTTTTCGACAAAACGCTCGGTGGGCAGTCCGTTGTCGTCAAACCCAAAGGGATAAAAGACTTCGCAGCCGCGCATGCGCCAGAAGCGCGCGATCGTGTCGGCTTGTGTATAGGAGAAGCAATGGCCGATATGGAGATTTCCCGAGACGGTCGGCGGGGGCGTGTCGATCGAATAGACGGGTTTTTCGCTCTTGGGGTTAAATTCATAGAGTCTCTGTTCATCCCAAAATTTTGCCCATGCCGATTCTGAGTGCTTAAAGTCATACGACTGTGTCATGCGTGGCTCCTTTCGGTGTTTAGTGCGTTCGCAAAAATAAAAAAACCACGGGGGTAACCGTGGCGAAAAAAAAGAAGATGCCACGGGCTCACATCGCTGCCCGTGGCATCGATCCGGTAACTAGGTTAGTTTGCCTAGAACGCAGATGCACCGGGCAGCCAACGAACGACAACCTGCCCCGTGACAACGTTCTTCAGAAAATTTCCTAGCATCATGGTGTCTCCTGGCAAGATGAAATTATAGCAAATCACAAACTTTTTGCAAGTGGGACTGACTTTGCGTGCAAGCTCGTGGGTCTGTTTTCTTGACGGACACCACCGAAACATGCTAGAATTCATCTATCTTTCGGTCGGAAGGAATACAAGGAGGAAAAAATGAAGAATCTCATTCGGTGGTCATTGGCGTTGGCCGTGATTTTTACGGCCCTCGGAGTTGGCAGTCAAATCCCTCAAGCTCAACCGAGTGGAACTTTCTCGGTGTGCTCAGAGATCGCGTTTGCACCCTTCGAGTATGAAGACAAAAATAAGCAGAACGTCGGGTTCGACCTCGATTTGATAAGAATCATCGCGATCCTGCGCGGCTTCAAGGTCGACATCCAGAATTTGGCGTTCGACTCGATCATCCCCGCCGTGCAGTCGGGCAAATGTGATTTGGGCGTCTCGTCCTTCACGATCACGGCTGAGCGTGCGAAGGTCGTCGACTTCTCCGATCCTTATTTTGATGCGAACCAGGCCGTTCTGGTTAATGCTCAATCTGGTCTGAACGCGATTACAGCTTTCAAAAAAGGCAACAAAATTGGCGCTCAAGAGGGCACAACCGGCGCTGACTACATCGATGCTCTGATCAAGGCGGGCATCGAAGTGCAGCTCAAACTTTATAAGACCTATCCCGACGCCGAGAAAGATTTGGCCAACAAGAACATTCAGGCTGTCTTAGAAGACGAGCCCGTCGCCCGCGCGACGGCCAAAGCTTCCAAGGGTGTTCTTAAGGTTGCCGGCATCGTCGTCACCGACGAGCAGTACGGGATGCTCGCGGCCAAGGGCGATCCCAAGAAATTGATCGCCGCTGTCAATGCCGCCCTCAAGGACATTCGCCGTGCCGGCATCTATGCCAACCTGTACGAGGCCTATTTCGGTGCTGACGTCAACTTAGATCGTACTGGCGACTGCTACAAGGACCTAAAACCTTATTTGGACAGGGGCACCCTGGCAGGGGCGCAAGCCTATGCCGAGAATCTGTCCCTCTGCATGGCCGGCCAGCAATACAAGAAACCCTAGTTCTTAAGTTTTTCTAAAGACACAGAGCGAGAGGTGCGCTGGCCTCAAACGCCGCGCACCTCTTTAATTTGAGGGCATGGTTATCGCGCAAGAAACAGCCGGTTGGCAAGAGCTTTTATCCGAGCAACTGAAGCTTGTCGGGGAGAGCTTACCGACGTTGCTCTCGGGCACAGCGATCACCGTCGAGCTCACAATCTGCCTTCTCTTGCTCGGTTTCACCTTGGCTGTCCCGGTCGCCCTCGGGCAAATTTATGGGCCAGCGCCGTTGCGTTGGCTGATGGGCGCGTACGAACGCTTCTTCCGGGCCATACCCATTCTGGTGCTCCTGGTCTTCTTCGTCTTCGGACTCAAAGTGAATCTTCCGGCGTTTCTCTCAGCAGCCTTGGTTTTTGGAGTTCATAGCTCGGCCTACCAATCTCAGATTTTTCGAGGGGCGATTCAGTCCATCAGCTTGGGACAGATCTCGGCCGCCCGCGCGATCGGCCTGACACGCCTGCAAGCGATACGCTATATCGTGCTCCCTCAAGCGTTTAGACTAGCGATCCCGGCTTGGTCCAATGAGTACTCTTCGGTACTCAAAGATACTTCTTTTGCGTTCACGGTGGGGCTTGTCGAGCTCAACCAAAGAGCCGTGCAAATCGCGAATTATCCCACCCATCACGATAAAGTCTTCGCACTCTTCTTCACGGTCGCGATCATCTATCTTATTCTGACGACGCTGGGGACGCGTCTCTTAGAAATGATCGAGCGACGCTTCAGAATCCCAGGACTGACGGTCCACACAGGAGCAGCCCATTCTCATGGCTAGCGAATTTCTCGTGCGCATCCACGACCTTCATAAGCGCTACGGCCACGAAGAAGTCTTGAAGGGCGTTTCTCTGAATGTTCGGCCCGGTGAGACCAAAGCCATCATTGGTCCCTCCGGCACGGGCAAGAGCACAATGCTCCGCTGCATCAATCGCCTCACCGATCCTGACCAAGGGCAGATCTGGCTAGAAAGCACCGAAGTGACTGCTCACGGTGTCGATCTGAACAAGATTCGTCAGCAGATTGGCTTCGTTTTTCAGGATTTCAATCTCTTTCAGCATCTGACGGCCTTGGACAATGTTCGTCTCGGTTTGATGAAAGTGAAAAATATGCCCAAAGACAGAGCAACCGAGTTAGCCCTGTATGAACTTAAGCGCGTCGGGCTTGAGCACAAAGCAAACGCCTATCCAAACCAACTTTCGGGAGGGCAACAACAACGCGTCTCGATTGCCCGTGCGCTTGCGATGGAACCTAAATTGATGTTGTTCGATGAGCCAACCAGCGCGCTCGACCCAGAGCTCATCGGCGAAGTCTTGAAAGTGATGAAGACGCTCGCCGACGAAGGCATGACAATGTTGATCGTGACACACGAACTCGGGTTCGCACGCTCGGTTTGCGACGAGATCATCTTTATGGAAAAGGGTTTTATCGTCGAGCAAGGCTCGCCCGAACAGCTCTTTAACAACCCAAAACAACCGCGCACGCGAGAATTTTTATCCAAACTCTCAGAACTGTACGGAGAGTCGCCCGCATGAGCTGGGAAACGCTTTGCCAGAATTTTGCCGAGGATTCTTTCTGGAGACTCGCTTGCGATAGCGTACCGAAAATCTCTCAGGGCACCTTGCTGACGATCGAGATCACCTTCGCAGCGATCGCTATCGGCTTCGTCTTTGGGCTCTTGCTAGCTCTCGGTCGAGTCTACGGAAATAGGCCCATTTACGCGCTCTGCAGCGGTTATGTGCATTTCGTGCGCGGGACTCCTCTATTAGTTCAGTTGCTCATCATTTATTACGGGCTTCCCAGCTTTGAGATCCGTCTCGACCCCGTACTCGCCGGAATCATCGGCCTGGGGATCAACTCGGCGGCGTATCAGGCCGAGTACTTTCGGGGAGCGATTCAGTCCATTCGCGCCGGCCAGATGCAAGCGGCTCTCGCGATCGGCATGTCGCGGCCTCAAGCCATTCGCAGTATCATCCTGCCCCAAGCACTGCGCCTGGTGATTCCACCGTGGTCGAACGAGCTGATCTACACGCTCAAATACTCTTCGGCTGTTTCTTTTCTCGCGGTAGATGAACTATATTGGACGGGACATCATATCGCCGTGAAGACGTATCGCTATTTTGATGTCTATCTGATTATCGCTTTTATCTATCTGGCCTTGGTGCTGATTCTGACCAAGATCATCGACAAAATCGAGGATCGGCTGCGCATCCCCGGCTTAGAGATCAAACACTGAGATCTACGAGTCCTGCTGTTTTTTCTGTGGGTTCACGCACAAATTGATGTACGCAATCTGAGCCAACCGGTAGAGCTCATAATCTCTTATTTGCTGCAAAAGCTCCCAGACCGTGATTTCGCCCAGTTCAGGGTCACTGAAGCTCTCGTGGAGAAACTCTGGGTCGAATTCCTCGATCTCTTCGAGCGTTTTGGACCGGATGGCTTTGAGCTCAGCTATGAGTTGGTTGACTTCTTTTTGCTTAGGCTTGTGATTTTGATTTTTTCCCATCGTGATGCTCCTGAAGCGCCACAGAGAGCTGCATCTTGCGGGCGGCATCGGTCAACATCTGCTCGGCTTGCATGAGGTGCTCGATGATCTGGCGGGCCGAGGGGGCTTTCCCACCCGGCGACCAGTCTAGTTGTTCGTCATTCAGTAAAGAAATTTCATCCAATAAGAGCTGGTGAGTGACGCGTAGATCCCGGCGGAGGCCTTGGAGGTCACTCGGAACGGATACTGTTTTAGGCATGGAGCCTCCTTCGTAGAAATGTCCTACTATCGCTCAAAATCGTCAAAATGTCAAGTGCGATTGTGATCCAAATCACACTCCGCATCGCTCTTTTGGGGCGATCGCGACTTATTTTTAGGGGACCGATGAAACTTTTGCAAAGATCGGTCGTATATATGCGCGAGAAGTTGATGACGAACCTGGTAATTGACAAGCGAAATTCTGGAGCGAGCACCAAAGTGTCAGAATTTCAAATTTATATGATAACCTCCTTTAGGGTGCTTGGCCAAACAGGCTCTCGACTGCCGAAAGGCAAGAGCCGTGCGGGTTTTGCCCCAGATCTCTGCCTCCTGCGATCTGGTGGATTTTCCCCCGACGGCTGAGCAAGAGCCGAAGAAGCCAAGACAAACACAAACCCTCCCATTTCCTCACCGCGAGTGGGCGTGCGGACGCAGCACCGCCGCCCACTGTCTTTTTTAGGGGAGAGACGGCCCTCACAAAATGCTTGTCGCCCTTGGCGTCTTGGCGGTTCCCTTCGCTTGCTTTTATCGCCCCCCTCTCCGATACTACAATGGAATTTAACCATCAGGGTGAGGAACCACATGCGCAAAGCGATCGACGAGCTGAGAAATAAACGAGAGCAGGCCAAACTCGGCGGCGGGAAAGAGCGCACCGAGCGCCAGCACAAAGCCGGAAAACTGACCGCCCGCGAGCGATTGGATATTTTGCTCGATGAGGGCACTTTCACCGAAATGGACCCATTCGTCGTCCACCGGGCGAGCGAATTCGAGCTCGAAGAATTTCCGGGCGATGGCGTCGTCACTGGGTATGGGACAATTCACAGTCGCAAAGTCTTCGTCTTTGCGCAAGATTTTACGATTTACGGTGGCTCGCTCTCGGAAGCGCACGCTGAAAAAATCTGCAAGATTATGGACCTGGCGATGAAGACGGGTAGCCCAATGATTGGCTTGAATGACTCCGGCGGCGCGCGCATCCAAGAAGGGGTCGTCAGCCTCGGCGGTTACGCCGACATCTTTTTGCGCAATACGCTGGCTTCAGGGGTAGTCCCTCAAATTTCTGCCGTCATGGGGCCTTGCGCGGGCGGCGCGGTGTACTCACCCGCGATCACGGATTTTATTTTAATGGTCAAAAGCTCAAGCTATATGTACGTGACCGGCCCCAAAGTTGTTAAGACTGTGACGCACGAAGAAGTTTCGCACGAAGACCTCGGCGGAGCTGGCGTCCATTCCAGCAAGAGCGGCGTCGCGCATTTTATGGCCGAGAACGAGATCGCCTGTCTGGAACTCATCCGAGAACTTTTAACGTACATGCCGCAAAACAATCGCTCAGAAACTCCCAGACGTGAGTGCGATGACCCGATCGATCGGCATGAGACAGAATTGAATGAGCTGATTCCAGACAATCCCAACAAACCTTATGACATCAAAAACGTGATCACCAAAGTAGTTGACCACGGAAAATTCTTGGAAGTACATCAAGACTGGGCTCAAAATATCGTCATTGGGTTTGCGCGATTGAACGGCCTCTCGATCGGAATTGTCGCCAATCAGCCTGCGTACTTGGCCGGGGTTCTTAACATTAACTCGAGCACCAAGGCCGCTCGCTTCGTGCGCTTCTGTGATTGTTTCAATATCCCGCTGATCACGTTCGTGGACGTGCCGGGTTTCTTGCCGGGAACCGATCAAGAATGGAACGGGATCATCCGTCATGGCTCGAAATTGCTGTACGCTTACGCCGAAGCGACTGTCCCCAAGCTCACCGTAATTACTCGAAAAGCCTACGGCGGCGCTTATGACGTGATGAGCAGCAAGCACATCCGGGGAGATTTTAACTACGCGTGGCCGACGGCCGAGATCGCCGTGATGGGACCCAAGGGCGCTGTCGAGATTATCTATAAGCGCGAGATCGAGCACGCGCAAAACCCAGAAGCGACGGCTGAAAAATTAGCCAACGAATACACCGAAAAATTTGCGAACCCGTACATCGCCGCCAAGCGCGGCTATCTCGACGACGTCATCGAGCCCGCTGAGACACGTTCTGTCTTAATTAAATCTCTCGAGATGCTCGATTCCAAGCGCGATACAAACCCTTGGAAGAAACACGGGAATATTCCACTGTGAGCTAGAGCCAAATCGCGCTGTCCATATATAAGGTTAGCGATGAGAAAAAGGTCGCTGATAACGAAGATTCACCAGCTTATTTTGAATGCCAGCCAGTTCTAATCCCTGATTGGAAAAACTCAAGGTTTTTGCTTTCATTGTAATACCTGAGTTGTAGCCCAAAGCTGTGCCGAAACCTGCTCCTACACTGATGAAAGCTAGAAGCGGGAAAGAGGGCGCAAAGATACCCAAGACTGTCCCGAAAACCACTCCCAACGCCCCGCCAAGCACAGTAAGTAACAGGTTGCCTCGGATATGGCGTTGCATGCCTATGTACCCCACACCGACGGCAGCTCCTAATACGGCTCCCACAGATTCACCTATCAAGGTGGCTGTAAAGGCACAGTCTATCCCTGCTAATCCAACTGGACAGTTAAATCCCATACTCACAAGAGTTGCTCCAGCGACGGCTGCAACTACTGCAGTTACACTGCCCACGAGGGATTGTTCCAGATAAGAGTCCCTGGACTGCCGGGCTGTTGAGGCTGTGTCAAGTATGTTCTGTAAAAATTTGGCTGTGTACACTAAGTTCTGTAAATTGGGAGGGGCGTAAGAAAGCTGTTCCCTCCAAGATCGGGGATGAATCGAACCCGAATGGAGGAGGGAAAAGCTGTGAAACAAACCCAAGATACCCTCATGACGCAATTGTTGC
>JACOSB010000118.1 GCA_016179105.1 Candidatus Acetothermia bacterium | reverse complement strand
CCAAGGCGCGGTCGTAGTCGGCCCAGTTACGAATTCGGTATACTGACTTCTGGCGCGGACGAGTTGGCTTGTTGGTAGGAGACATACCTGCAAGTTTACCCGAGCCGCGCTACTTCTTTATTCGTGCACCAACGCCGATGTGAACGTAAAATGGCTCGGCGCGATGTGGCCGAACAAAGTGGCCGGTGATCATCCGCTCGTTGCGCTCACGGCCCGCACGGGCGAAGAAGTCTATGGCAAACCCAGCGTTCTTGTCCCGATGACCGGCGGCAGCAGCCCGGTCTATGCGTTTGCCGATCCCTTAAAAATCTCTGTGGTCACCGCGGGTGTAGGCTATCCGGGATCGCGCGTGCACGCTCCCGACGAACACGTTCGTCTGAATGATTTTCTCAACGCGGCACGGCACATCGCGCGGATCTTGGATGGATTCGCGGACTTGGGTTGATCTCGATCTGAACTACAGCGCGATCTTGTTGATTATGAAGCGCACCAGCGTCGGCACCGAGATTTGGAACGCGATCCGACCGCTCATCATTGAGTAGGTCAAGAAAAATCATTAAAATTGTGAGGAAGCTTATAAAGGAGAGTGGATAATTATGATTGATGTTAAGAAAGCCGTGGAGATAGCGAGAAATCACTACCTGGAGTTGTATCCAGACGTATTACCTTCCAGGTTGTCTTTAGAAGAGGTAGAACTTTCTGATGATGAAAACTACTGGTATATCACGTTAGGGTATTCTGAAAATTCACCAATATCTCCTGTATTACCCCAAGTTACTAAATATAAGACTATAAAAATTGACGCTGCATCTGGAAAACCTTTGTCGATGAAAATTCGAATCTTGTCATGAAAGAATATGAGAGCTTGATTTCTCGCTACCGAAACAAAGGAGCATTGGTAGACAGTAACCTTCTGTTGCTTTACTTCATTGGAAAATATGAAAAAAATCTAATAACTGTACACAAACGCACAAAGAAATATACGATCAAGGATTTTGAAATAGTGGAAAGAATTTTCCATTTATTTTCAAAAATTGTAACAACTCCCAATATTTTAACAGAAGTCAGCAACCTTTCAGGGCAGTCAGGATCACTTAAAAAAATCAAGGATAAATACTTTGAACACTTCAAGAACCAGATCGAGACATTAGATGAGAATTACATACAGAGCCGGAATGCCTGCCAAGTTAATTATTTCGCCAGTCTAGGTTTAACAGATACAGCAATTCTCTTAGCAGCAAAGGATAATTATTTGGTATTCACAGATGACTTAGATTTTTATGGAACTCTCATCAAGGCAGATATCGATGCTATTAATTTCACTTATATAAGTGCTTTGAATTTGTTTAGTACATAAGAAAAATACACCTTCCTCCTCGATAATTTTTTCACAATTTCATTCCCCAAAGAGTCAATAGTGATCCTTAATACTGTTTTGCATTGATCATGTCTGGATGAATTAGCACCAAAGCCTGATCGGACATCCAGAAGGCAAAACAGTATAAAAGCTCAGCTGCCATAAGTTCGCCACAATTTTCAGATATAAATTTGTCAGCCATGAGAACGCTCTCCAGCACAGGAAGATTGGATTGATATAATGGACACAATGAGCAAACGAATCTTGATTGTTGAGGATGAAGCGAGGGTAGTCCAACTAATTCGTGGCTATTTAGAGCAAGCGGGATTCCAAGTTGGGTCAGCTTCGACAGGCCCTGATGCCTTGGTCCAGTTTGATGTCTACCGCCCCGCTCTGCTCATACTAGACTTGATGCTCCCCGGCTTCGATGGGCTCGAAATCGCTCGACGTATCCGAAAAAAATCGGATGTCCCCATCATTATGCTGACCGCTCGCGCCGAAGAGATGGATCGTATCATAGGGCTTGAGTCGGGTGCTGACGATTATGTCTCAAAACCTTTCAGCCCCAGAGAGCTTGTCTCACGAGTGCGCGCGGTGCTCCGCCGCGCAGAAGGCGGGCTCTCTAAAGCCACGATGCTTGAGTCGAGTGGTCTGCGGCTTGACCTGGAAAAACGCGAAGTGTGGCACAATAATCAACCGACCGATCTGACTCCGCTCGAATTCGATCTGCTCGCCCTGCTCATGGAAAACCCAGGACGGGTCTTTACGCGCTTGCAAATCCTCGAATCGCTACGAGGAGTTACCTACGAAAGCTTTGCCCGCTCGGTCGATACCCACGTCAAAAGACTGCGACAGAAAATTGAACGAGATCCACAAAACCCAGAGCTTGTCTTGACGGTCTACGGAGTAGGCTACAAGTTTGCTCCACTCAAGAACAACCATGGCGCTCTTTAGCAGACTTTCATTCCAGACCAAACTCTTACTTTCTTTCGGGATGATCGTCATCTTGGCGCTAGTAATCAGTTACTCCTTCATCCAACAATCCGTGCAACGGGCCTTCCAAGCGTTTATCGGGCGCAGCATCAATGAACGAGATATCTTGTTCTCTAACCTGCTCGCCGAACACTACCAGCAAGTCGGTAGTTGGAATGGTGTTGATCAATTCTTTAGGCAACGGGAGCGGAATGACCGCGCGGCATCCTTCGTCCTTGCAGAACCAACCGGTGCGGTCATATACACTCCCAATCGACGCCTGAATGGCCAAAAACTCTCCGAGAAAGAACTCGGCTCGGGAATACCCATTAAAGTCAATGAGCAAGTGGTCGGTATTTTGGTGCCGATCGCGCCGTTGCCGCCGCCCGGAGCGCCTGCTCCCGATCGAGTCTTTTTGAGCGCTGTGAATGGCGCTCTGTGGACGGCGGGCATTCTCGTCGCGGGCCTTGGCTTTATTATTGCTTTGATTCTCATACGCCAAATAACATTGCCCTTGCGTGCACTCGATGCAGCTACGCGACAAATCACCCAAGGTAAGCTTCAAGAACGCGTGCCAGTACGAAATTCTGACGAACTCGGACGTTTGGCTTCATCTTTCAACGAGATGGCAGCTAACTTGGAGAAAGCCGAACAAACCAAGCGCAATATGATCGCCGACATCGCCCATGAGCTGCGCACGCCCCTCAGCGTTATCCGTTCTGAACTCGAAGGCTATATGGATGGGGTGCTGGAACCTACTCCAGAAAATATAGCTGCTCTGCACAACCAAGTCTTACTGGTCAGTCGCCTTGTGAGCGATCTGCAACAGCTGGCGCTTGCCGACGCGGGCCAGCTTTCGATTCAACGAGAGCTTTGTGATTTGCGTTCGCTCATGGAAGATATCCAAGCAACCGTTGACGCCCAACTCGAAGAACAAAACGTACAACTCGTGATGGATGTGCCGAAAGATCTCCCGCAAGTCTTGGCCGATCGGCAGCGTATCGAACAAGTGCTCCTGAATTTATTGAGCAATGCCACTCGCTACACTCCCGCCGGAGGCACAATAACGATCAAGGCTCAGACGTGCGATGAAAGATTTGTTCGATTGAGCGTCTGCGACACCGGCCCCGGATTATCCGAAGAAGATTTGGCGCACGCGTTTGATCGCTTTTATCGCGCCGATAAGTCTCGTGCTCGCGTCAGTGGAGGCTCGGGTCTGGGGCTAGCGATCTCCAAGGCAATCATCGAGGCTCACGGCGGACGCATCTGGGCCGAGAATGTGTCTCCCACTGGAGCCTGCTTTCATTTCACACTGGAACGCACAGTGTCTCATTTAACTGAGCCTTCATTGCAGCGAATTGAGCCACATTACTCTGCTCAAAAGAGTTTGTGAATCGCCATCACTTAGCCACAATTCTGCCATGACCGTGTCACATTGAACCTTTAGAATACGCTCATCTTGCAGCGCAGCGCTGCACACAGAAAGATAAAGCGAGGAGAACTCTATGCAAAAAAAATTCGTCGTCTTGGCGGTCTTAGTCTTGTCGCTCCCCTTGGTCACCAGCGGAGCAAACTCAACCAATAACCAGAGCAGCGTACTGAGTGATCAGGCGCCTTGCGCGGGCGTACTGAACCCGTTCCGTTCCAACGTCACCGTGAACTGCACAGATATTTACTTGGTTGCTTCTGCTACAGGACTTCCCGATCATGCGTACGGCCCTACTCCATTTGCCATCAGAGATCAACATTTCAATCTTAGATTTAAGCTCAACCCGCAGCAAGCCAAGAACACGACAGCCACTTCGTTAGGACCCATCTCTCTGGCGGTCAACGGTGTCGCCATTTTCAACGGAAGCACAGCACGATCCTGGAATAACAACCGTAACTGGGAAGAAAACGCATTCAAAGCCGAGGTGAATCTCGATAGCTGCAATGGTCACCCAGAACCGATGATGGGTACCTATCACTATCACGCGTTTTCGTCGTGCGTCTTGAAAGAAGTAGCCGGAAAAAACTCGCAAATTTTAGGGATGTCCTTCGATGGTTTCCCGATCTATGGACCGTGGGGCTATGTCAATGCCGACGGCACGGGCGAAGTTCGCTTGATGAAGAGTAGTTATCGCTTGAAGCAGGGCAATCGTCCCAGCCCTCCCACTGGGCCAGGCGGAGCCTACGACGGCACCTATGTCCAAGATTACGAATACGTCGCCGGCCTCGGGGATTTGGATGAGTGCAACGGGCATTTCGGGGTAACGCCGGAGTATCCGAAGGGGATCTATCACTATCACGCCACGGTTGACGCCAATGGAACGCCTGTCTTCCCGTACATTCTGGGGTGCTACCGTGGCATACCTGACAATTTGCGTCCCGGCCGCTAAGTCTATTTGACATTGGGAAATATCACCTTCAACAAGGGAGAAAAAATGTCAACGCTAAAGTTTTCAGTCGCCGGTCGGCTGGGCGTTCTCACGGTCTTCGTGCTCGGAGCAGGTTTACTGATGGTCAACGGTGCTCAGTCCGACCCGCCGGAGCTCGCCTCATGGCTCATCAATAAGACCGGGGCTACCGGGTACGGTGGTCAAATTGCCAACGTCCAAACGGTGCAGTATTCGGACAACAATGTGTATGTGTCTTCTACGGGAATCCCAAGCTATAGCATCGGTCCCTGGCCTGGCCAACCCAACACTCCTACAGTCCAGAACTACATCTTCCGTGTCTTGAGAAAGCCAACGGAAAATACAGGGACCAAAGTCAGTACACCCATCGGCCCTATGGGAGTGTTGACCAACGGCGTCCCAGTTTATGATGCTCAAGATATGCAGTCGTACAATAATCAGAATATCTGGCATCAAAACGCGCTGGTCGTCGAAGCCCCCGGTATCGACAAGTGTAACGGCCATCCACAACAGCTCGGTGGTTACCACCATCACGCCAACCCCAAATGCGCTTACACAGATGATCCGAACCAGCACTCGCCTTTGCTTGGCTATTCCTTTGATGGCTATCCCATCTACGGCCCGCGCGGCTGTGCCAATGCCGATGGCACGGGTGATGTCAAGCTCATGAAGAGCAGCTATCGTCTGAGAAATATCACGCAACGCACGACCTTGCCTAACGGCACTTCACTGAATAACAATCAAGCTGGCCCGGATGTGAGCACGCGCTATCCTCTCGGCTATTATCTCGAAGACTATGAGTATATTGCGAAGCTCGGAGATCTTGATGCGCACAATGGACGCTTTGCCGTCACGCCGGAATACCCGCACGGCACCTATGCCTACTTCGTGACGATCGATGAGAAGGGAACTCCTCAGTATCCATATATCATAGGCCCTCAGTACTTTGGCACTGTCGCCACAGACAATTTCGGACGGGGCCACGTGAACATCAATGAATCTGTCAAAACTTATCAAGGAGGGACACTCACCAGCACCAAGAAAGACTGCAAGTGAATATCGCAGAACGGGAGACGGGAACAGAACTTTCACCCAGCCTCCATCAGTTCTCCATAATTGATCCGTATAAATAGAGCGAGATGCGAAATATCATAAAGGAGTGATGCGGATGAACCTGTCAAAGATGCGACATTGGAAACTCATCGGACTAGCGGCACTGATGATAGTGGTGCTGGTGCCGCTGCTGGTGAGTCTTAAAGGAACCAGTCAGCCACCTATTACTCAATCTCCCTCTCAGCCGACAACTTCTCAAAACCCACAAGAAGGCGAATCAGCCCCACCCAACTTTGACACTTCTGCGGATGAAGAGGACGGGGATACTTATGTGACGAACGAGATCGAGTTGGCCGACGCAGAGGACGAGGATGCACAAGATCAAACAGAGCAAACGTACGCGTTTGCCCTAGACCAGCAGACGATGCCGATGATGGCTCAAGCGACCCCAGAACAGAAGAAACTCGCCCAGCAAAACCATCTCTTGCTGCTCATCGATCGTTTGGGATTGTCCAAAGACCAATTGACGCAGCTCAAGAATATCACGGGTGGTCTCATCAAGAGCCGTGACGAGTCTCGGGCAGCAATGGAGAAGAATCAAAAAGATGTGAATGATTTCTTGCTCAAGTTTCAGGGCAGTGAAGACGATCTGAAGAAGGGTTTGGAGCCTTTGCGCAAGGCTGGCCAAGACCTCAAGAAAGCGCATCAGGAGAAAGTGGCCGCCGCCGAGAAAGCATTGAAACAAAATCTCAACTGGGAACAAGGCGAAAAACTGATGAAGGCAGTCGCCGGAAGACATCGCGTGATGATCATGCGTCACGGCATGCCCGGAATGATGCAACACGGCGGTCCCGGTTTCTTCGGTCAACAGGGTCAGCAGATGAGGAAAGGACAACACAATCAAGGCAATCAACCTCCTTCTATGGGACAGATGATGAAAGGGCAGCAACATCAGGGCAACCAGCCTCCTCAGCCTCCAATGATGAGGGGACAACAACCGATGAACCCGATGCAAGTACGTCAAAACCAAGGCCCTAAGATCGGCCCGCTGGGACATTTCTTGATGCTCCATCTCGACACACTAGACGCAGCGCTCGCAGCAAAATTGGCGGCACTGGGATCATAAAGTCCCCTTGACCTGTCCACAGGGAGCTTGGCCATGAACCCCGCAGTCAGGCTCCCTGACCCTCCCCTCGATATAATGGAGAGGATGGGATCAAAAATTCTGATCGTCGAAGATGAAGCAAAATTGGCTGAAGCGATCGCGGCCTACTTGCAGAAATATAAGTTTTCGGTCGCACTCGCACTCGACGGCGAGATCGCGTTACAAAAATTTCACTCCGAAAAGCCCGATTTGATTGTCTTGGACATCATGCTTCCCAAGATGGACGGCTGGCACGTCTGCCAAAAAATTCGTGAAGAATCCGACGTACCGATCATCATGCTGACCGCTCGTGCGGGAGAGCCCGCGCGCGTGCAAGGGCTGGAGTTCGGCGCCGACGATTATCTCGAAAAGCCCTTCAGCCTTCGAGAGCTGGTCGCGCGCATGCAAGCGGTATTACGACGCGCGGGCAAGCCAAAAGAAGATCTGATTAAGATCGGCGAGCTACAGATTGACCTAGAAAAGCATCGTGTGAAAGTTTCTGAAAAATTGATCGAATTAACGCCGAGTGAGTTCGGGCTCCTGGCAGCGATGGCGCAGCATCCAGGCCGCGTATTCAGCCGAACGCAGTTATTAGAATTGATGCAAGGATCGACGTTTGAGAGCTTCGACCGCGCAATCGATTCGCATATCAAAAATTTGCGCAAGAAGATTGAGCGCGACCCTCAAGACCCGGAATACATTCTGACCGTGTATGGGGTCGGGTATCGGTTTCATGACGCGACCAAATGAATACTCGTGTAGGGGCGACCTGCCGAGTCGCCCCTGCAAAAGCAAAATCCTATGATCGCCCTGTGGCATCGCATTCCCTTCAAGTATCAGCTGATCGGAGCTTTTGCGATCATTACGCTCTTGGCGATGATCGCAGTCTACAGCTTCGCCAGCTTGGAAATTCAGAATCGTTTTGGCGAGTTTGTAGATCGAGCGGACCTGATGCGGGCACGCCAGATTCGCGACGTTCTCACTGTGTACTATCACCATAACGGAAGTTGGCAGGGCATAGAACAACTGGCCAACCCGCATGTGGAAGGAGCCGATCGTTTTTTGGAAGCGCCATTTGCCTTGGCCGATCGAGATGGGAAAGTCATCATCAGTACCGACGATCGCCTGATCGGGAGAAATTTGAGTGAATCAGACCTCTCTAAAGGACTTCCCATTCGCGCTCAGGGAGAACGTGTGGGAACAGTCTTTATTGGTGCACCTAAACGCGGTCTCAATCCGGTCGAGAAACAATTTTTGGATTCCGTCCAAGTCTCCACTCTATGGGCGGGAGGGTTGGCGCTCATTCTCTCTGTAGGTCTGGGTTTTCTCCTAGTACGACGAATGGCACGCCCCTTATCTGAGTTAAGAGTCGCAGCAGAGAAAATCTCTCAAGGCAAGCTCGAGTCGCGCGTGAACGTGACGAGCGATGACGAGCTGGGACTTCTGGGGCAAACGTTCAATCAGATGACCGACAGCCTGCAGCGCTCTGAGAATCTGCGACGCCAGATGGTTATGGATGTGGCGCACGAGCTGCGCACGCCGCTCATGGTGCAGCAAAGCCACTTAGAACTTCTCTTAGACAAAGTGGCTGAGCCGACGCCGCAGCAGCTGGAAACTATTTATGAACAAAATCTGCTCTTAGGGCGTTTAGTGAAAGATTTGCAAGTGCTGGCTGTTGCCGAATCGGGTGAACTCAAGATCGAGCGAGCTTCGGTTTCACTCAAAGAAACTCTAGAAAGTATCGCCGAGCACGTGCGCCCCGCCATCGCCGAAAAAGAGATCTCGCTCCACGTCTCGATCCCCGAAAACTTGCCGACGCTTTGTGTAGATCGCCAGCGTATCGAGCAAGTGCTCCTCAATTTGCTCGACAACGCGCGCCGCCACACGCCCCAGGGAAGCGCGATCGAACTTCACGCCGAGCTTCAAGACAAGCAAGTACAAATCAGTGTCTTGGATCAAGGGCCGGGCATCTTGCCTGAAGAGCTGCCCTATTTATTTGAACGATTTTATCGGGCGGACCAATCTCGTTCGCGCCAGAGCGGTGGCTTTGGGCTGGGGTTAGCGATCGCCAAGCACTTGGTTGAAGCGCACGGCGGGCGCATCTGGGCCGAGGCGAGCGCGCCGGGCCAGGGGGCTGTCTTCCGGTTTACGCTGCCTATTTAGAAATCTTATTTAAACCGCCAAGGCGCCAAGGACGCAAAGAAAAACTCGTGGAGCACACAGAGAGATTTTTATAATTTTTCTCTGCGTTCTCCGTGTGCTCTGTGGTAAAAATCAAAGTTGAAGCAAATTGAGAAATCTAGCACAATGACCTCGCTATGCGTACGATCATCGGCCTCGAAGTGCATGCCCAACTTTTGACAAAGACCAAAATTTTCTGTAGCTGTTCGGCCGAGTATTTCGGCGCTTCGCCGAACGCGCACACCTGTCCCGTCTGTTTGGGCATGCCCGGTTCGCTTCCTGTGCTGAATGAAAAAGCTGTCGAATACGCACTCAAGGCCGCGCTCGCACTCAACTGCGAAATCCCCAAGCGCTCTAAATTCGATCGCAAAAATTATTTTTACCCCGATCTGCCCAAGGGTTATCAGATCTCTCAATACGACGAACCCGCGGCCGTCAACGGCTATCTCGAGATTGAACTGCCTGACGGAACAACAAAGCGCGTTCGTATCCGCCGTGTGCATCTGGAAGAAGATGCTGGGAAATCCATCCACATGCCCGATGGCTGTAGCTTGATCGACTTAAATCGTGCGGGCGTCCCGTTGATCGAGATCGTCTCTGAGCCCGATCTATCTTCACCCGAAGAAGCGCGCATCTTCATGGAAGAACTGAGACGAATCTTGCGCTATCTCGGCGTCTGCAGTGGCGATCTCGAAGAAGGCTCTCTGCGCTGCGATGCGAATATCTCTGTGAATCCCGACGGCAAGAAGGGAACCAAAACCGAGATCAAAAATATGAACTCGTTCCGTGCGGTCGAAGACGCACTCAAGTTTGAAGTCATCCGACAGACACAAATCTTGAACTCTGAGAGCACCGTCGAGCAAGCGACGCTCACCTGGAACTCGGACCAGAACAAGACCGAAGTGATGCGTTCCAAAGAGGAAGCGCAAGACTATCGCTACTTCCCCGATCCCGATTTAGTCCCGCTTGAAATTGATGAGGCCTGGAAGAAGAAAATTTTGGACGCGATGCCAGAGCTGCCAGCGGCCAAGCGCGCGCGCTGGAAGAAAGAGTTTGGCTTGCCCGACTATGACGTAAAAATCCTGACGGACGAACTTCCCATCGCGGCATACTTTGAGCGCACAGTGAAAGAATTTCCCAAGCCCAAGGAAGTCAGTAACTGGATGCTCTCCGAACTCTTGCGCTTGCTCAAAGAATCGCTGTCGAAAGAAATAAAAATTCCCTCGGAAAATTTTGCGAAAGTTTTACAGATGATCGAGTCCGGTCAGATTAACCGCAACACAGGCAAAGAAGTGATCGAAGAGGCCTTCAAGACAGGCAAATCACCCGAAGCGATCGTCAGTGAGAAGGGGCTGGCGCAGATCTCAGACGAAGGGAAGATCATCGGAGCGATCGTTCAGGTCATCAGCGAAAACCCCAAAGCGCTCGCCGATTTCAAGGCTGGCAAGGAAGCCGTCGTCGGTTTCTTGCAAGGCCAAGTGATGAAAAAAACCCAGGGCAAGGCCGATCCCAAGAAGACGCGAGCATTGTTGATCGAGCACCTGAAGAAGTCCTAGCTCTTCTCTCCCAAAGCTGCTTGGCCTTTGATTCAACCGACAAGCTGCTCTTATTTTGTAAATTTATTTCAGTTGCGCCCTCGGACACATTCAGTATAATGAAGAATAGAATAGTATTTTTGAAGGAGCGAATTTTTTATGGAAAAGCAGCAAGGAACGTTCAAAGTAAAGTCTGGTCTAGCCGAGATGCTCAAAGGCGGTGTCATCATGGACGTCGTCACTGCCGAGCACGCTAAAATTGCCGAAGACGCCGGGGCCTGCGCTGTCATGGCGCTCGAACGAGTCCCGGCGGATATTCGTGCCGCGGGCGGCGTGGCTCGCATGGCCGATCCGAGAAAGATCAAAGAGATCATGGACACAGTTACGATTCCCGTGATGGCGAAATGCCGTATCGGCCACTTCGTCGAGGCGCAAATCTTAGAGTCACTCGGCGCGGACTATATCGACGAGAGCGAAGTCTTAACGCCCGCCGACCCCGAAAATCACATCGACAAATGGAAATTTAATGTCCCCTTCGTCTGCGGCGCGCGCGATCTGCCCGAAGCGACCCGGCGCATCGCCGAGGGCGCCGCGATGATTAGGACCAAGGGTGAGGCTGGCACGGGCAACGTCATCGAGGCTGTTCGTCATATGCGCTTGATGAACAAACAAATTAGAGAAGTGATGAGCGCCTCATTCGAGGAGCTCGTTCATTTGAGCAAAGTCTGGGGCGCGCCGCTGGATGTGCTGCAAGCCCTGAAAGAGAAGGGCCGACTGCCCGTGGTGAATTTCGCCGCCGGTGGCCTCGCCACGCCCGCCGATTCCGCCTTGATGATGCAGCTCGGCTGCGACGGCGTCTTCGTTGGCTCCGGGATTTTTAAGTCCAAAGACCCGGCCAAACGTGCGAAAGCCATTGTCATGGCGACGACGTACTTCAACGACCCCAAAGTGTTGGCCGAAGTCTCTGAAGATTTGGGTGAACCGATGAAGGGTCTTGACATCGCGACGCTCAAGCACGAAGAACTGATGCAAACCCGCTAGTAATCTTAAACTGCCAAGACGCCAAGAACGTTAAGCGATTTCACAGGGGTGGTTGATCCTTGTGATCGTCTCTGGCCCTTGGTAGGCTGTGATGGTGAGAAACCATGAAAGTCGGAGTCTTAGGGCTGCAGGGCGATTTTCGTGAACACTTGCAGACTCTGCAATCGTTAGAAGTCGAAGCACGAGATGTTCGCACAATCGACCAGCTCAACGAAACCCAAGGACTAATCATCCCCGGCGGTGAGAGCACCACGATCTCGCTTTTGATGGAACGCACTGGGCTGATGGATGCGCTGCAAAAGAAAGCTCGCGAGGGTTTCCCAGTTTACGGCACGTGCGCCGGAATGATTCTCGTCGCCAAAGAAGTCACGAATTATCGAAAGAGTTATCTTTCATTGATTGATATTTCAGTGAGACGCAACGCCTACGGGCGCCAGGTCGATAGCTTTGAAGCTGACTTAAACATTAAATCCGTGGGGCTCTTTCGCGCTGTTTTCATTCGCGCGCCGCAGATCGAGCGCGTCGGCGCAAAAGTAGAGATCTTGGCCGAGCACAACAGCCTCCCGGTGATGGCGCGACAGAAAAATATCTTGGTCAGCAGCTTTCATCCTGAACTGACGGGCGACACCCGCATTCACGAATACTTTATCAATATGATTAAGAAGGAGGCATAGATGGTGAGAGTGGCAATCAATGGCTTTGGCCGGATGGGCCGTATCTTTTTTCGTCAAGCGTACAAAGACCCACAGATTCAGCTCGTAGCGCTCAACAGCAACGTTCCCGACCCGCACAAAGCTGCGTACTTGCTGCAGCATGATTCGATCTACGGGCGTTTCCCCGGCCACGTCACTTACGATGAGAACAATTTGTTCATCGACGGCAAACAGTTTCCCTACACGAACTTGCCCGACCCTACTACGCTTCCTTGGAAAAAACACAACGTCGATGTCGTGCTCGAAGCCACGGGAGCTTTCCGCGATCTCGACAAAGCGAAACAGCACCTTACTGCCGGCACCAAGAAAATCTTGATCACGGCCCCTAGCAGGAGCGAGATGCCTACGATCGTCTTTGGCATCAACGAGAAAATTTATGACCGTGCCAAGCACCACGTCGTCTCAGCTGCCTCCTGCACCACAAACTGTCTCGTGCCGGTCGCGTACGTACTCCAGAAAGAATTCGGCATCCGCAAGGGCTTCATGACCACCGTGCACTCGTACACCGCCAGCCAGAATCTCGTCGACGGCTCCAACAAAGACATGATTGAGGGCCGCGCGGCAGCGATCAACGTCGTGCCCACCAGCACCGGCGCTGCGGCGGCTATCGGACTCGTCATGCCTGAGCTCAAGGGCAAACTTGACGGTATGGCTTTCCGAGTCCCGACGCCCACGGGTTCGGTCGTCGACCTCGTTGCTGAGCTTGAGAAGGACGTCACGAAAGAGCAGCTCAACGAGACTTTTAGAAATTATGCCAAAGAGCCTTTGAAAAATATTATGGCTGTCTCGGAATGGCCCTTAGTCTCGAGCGACTGCATCGGCGACTCACACTCTTCGATTGTCGACTTGAGTTCGACGATGGTCTTACAAAAAAATCTCGTCAAGGTTGTCTCATTCTATGACAACGAGTGGGGCTACGTCGCGCGCCTCGTCGATCTCATCAAATACCTCTAGTCATGGAATTTTTCTTAGGGTTCCACAGCGGGCTAGGCAAGTATCTCATCCCTGTGTTAGCAATCTTAGGATCATTGCGCGCGCTCTACGGCTGGCTGCGCACAGATTCTTACAGAAAGTGGGATCGCGGATTGGGCGTGCTCTACACGAGTTTGTTGGACGTACAACTCCTGATGGGATTCGTAATTTTTTTCGCTTGGCCGGAGAAACGACCCGCTCAGTGGCACGGACATCTCACGTTTATGACATTGGCAATCATTGCGGCGCATGTTGGATCGATCCTTGTGAAGCGAGCCAAGACGGAGAGCCACCAACAGATGATTCAGTTCTTCACTTATATCTTGAGTCTGGCTTTAATTGTAGCGGGTCTCAAGTTCGTGGGCGTCTGGTAATCTTTCATCATGCCAACTATGTCAGATTGGTACAAACCTCTGGGGTCTTTTGCGATCGGCGTTCTGGATTTACTCTACCCGCCTCATTGTGCTATTTGCGAAAAATCTTTGGAAGCCCACGAGTTCATCTGTGCTGAATGCCTAACACAGATCGAAAGGGTGAATCCTCCGTTCTGTCGTTGCGGCTGCGCAATTCACGAAAGTATGGACATTTGCTCCGACTGTGCTAGTCGTCTATGGTACTTCGACCAAGCGCGCTCGTACGGCTACTACGACGAAGAGAACGTTCTAGGCAAACTCATCAAAGCGTTCAAGTACGGTGGCGAACGGGCGCTCGTCGGTCCATTGACTGATTTTCTCGTCGAAATTTCTGCGGAGTTCCGAAGTCAACTGGAAGCCGTCACGTTCATCCCCATGACCCGGCGCAAGGAGCGCGAGCGTGGCTTTAACCAAGCGGAACTCCTCGCGCGTGAGTTCGCCAAACGTCTAAAAGTGCCTGCGGTTGCAGCATTGGAGAAAGTCCGAGAAACTCCTCCGCAAGCGAGTCTCTCGGGGCCGGAGCGCTTGACCAATCTGGAAGAGGCTTTCCAACTTGCATCCCAGCCCCAATGCGTTAACATAGTTCTGATCGACGATGTGGCCACGACGGGTGCGACCATCGAAACCGCGAGTCGCGCGCTAAGCGAGGGAGGGTACGAAAAAATTTTCGTGCTCACTCTCGCGCGAGTAAAGACTGCATCCGATCGTGCCTAAGACGGGAGACTGTATGCAGGTCGAAACGCTGCCGCTCGGAGACTATCAAGCCAATTGCTACGTTGTTAAATCCAGGCGCTTCGCGTTTATTATCGATCCCGGCGAGCCGAGCGAAGAAATTCTTCACGTTGTCAGCGATCGCACGGTCCCCTTTGTAATCAATACCCACTGCCATCCCGATCATATCGGCGGCAACGATTTTATTCGCAAACACTACCAAGTGCCCCTGTATTTTCACAAAGACGACGAGCAAATTTTTCAGTTTTTCTTGGGCAAAGAAATGAAACCCGATCGCTATCTCCACGAAGGTGACATACTTCAGTTGGATAATTTGAAATTTAGAGTGCTGCACACGCCCGGCCATTCGCCGGGCAGCGTCACGTTGCTCTTCGAGAGCGAGCGCGTGCTTTTCACGGGCGATCTTCTCTTCGCGAGCAGCATCGGTCGGACGGACCTTCCCGGCGGAGACCTGGAGCAAATGAAACATTCGCTCCAACGGATTGTAAATTTGCCCGGCGATTACCAAATTTATTCAGGCCACGGTCCGAGTACGACGTTGGATACAGAACGCAAGCACAATCCGTTCGTGCTTGAACTGACAGGGTAACTTATGGCAACTCCAGACGAGATCGCGCTCGTGCGCGAGCGCGCCGAGATTGTGAACTTGGTCTCACGCTACGTGAGCGTGCGCAAGGCGGGCAAGAATTTCGTCGCGCTTTGCCCGTTCCATCCCGATAAAAACCCGAGCATGACGGTCAGCCCGGAGAAAAATCTGTTCCACTGTTTCGCCTGCGGCGAGGGCGGAGATATCTTCAAATTTTTGATGAAAATAGAAAATCTTTCCTTCCCCGAAGCAGTCGAAAAAATCGCGGCCGAAGTGGGTGTTAAGCTGAGCCGAGCCGAGCGTAGCGCGCCCTCGAAATTTGATGCCTACAAAGAACTCAACGAAAAAATCTGCCAGCACTTTCAGAAAAATTTGTTCAACTCTGCGGGGCAAAAGGCCTTCGAGTATCTTAAGCACCGTGGCTTCTTGATCGAGACGATGAAAAAATTTCGGCTGGGCTACTCGATGGGCGCTTGGGATGATCTGCTCCGAAATTTCCCGAAAGACAAAGAATTATTGAACACATTGGGGCTCACGGTTCCTTCCAAAGAAAGTCACTCGTACGATCGCTTTCGTGATCGATTAATCTTTCCCATTTTCTCGGGCCAAGGCGATGTGATCGGCTTTGCCGGGCGCGCGCTTAGTGAAGCCGATGAGCCCAAATATCTGAATATCTCGAACACACCCTTGTTTGAAAAGGGCCATGTGCTCTATGGGCTCAACTTCGCACGTAACACAGCGAGCGAGCAAAAATGTTTCGTCATGGTCGAGGGCTACGCCGACGTGATCGCCGCCCATCAAGCAAACTTCACGAACGTCGTCGCCAGCATGGGCACAGCACTTACTTCCGAGCAAGCACGTCTCATAAAACGCTACGCGCCCTTAGTCATTTTGGCATATGATCGCGATGCCGCCGGTCAAGCAGCTACTTGGCGCGGGATACGAAATCTCAGCAATGAAGGTCTTGATGTTGAGATCGCTCTGCTCCCAGTCGATGAAGATCCCGATAACTTCATCAAAACGAAAGGACCAGATGCCTTTCGAAAGATCTTAGATGATGCAAGGCCCTTCCATCAGTTTTATGTTCAATATCTCATTGAAACTAATAACGCTCATTCTGGAGCAGGCAAACAAAAAATTCTGCAAGAAGCAATCGCTTTTATTAAAGGAATTGTCAACTCAGCACGGCGACACGAGATGATTCGTGAGCTAGCGAGCCAGGTGTCGATACCTGACGAAGAGATAGCACTCCTTGTTAGGAATGCCCCTGATGCCAGCAAGACAGCAAGTGCGACAGAACGCACGACGACAACTCAAACAACTCCACAATCCAGACCCATTCTGCAAAATCAAATTTCTTTGGGCCCTGAAGAGCACTTGCTTTACTTCCTGTTTCAGGGTCACCTGTCCGTTCCGCGAGTCGCAAGGGCGCTGGAAGCGACACAGTTTGTCAAGTATCCTGAGATCGCCCGTGTGCTCTACGAAGTCGGGAGCCAAGAGAGATGGAAACTGGATCAGCTGCTGGAACAACTGTCTCCAGACGACCAAACGATCGTGAGAGGGCTCATGTTAACGGAGCTAAGCTTTTCGAGCGTGGACAAGGCGATCGCGGATGCGATGACGCAGATCAAGCTCAAATATCTGGAAGAGCATCTGCGCAAGCTCAACACGCAGATCGCCCAAGCCGAACGGAGCGGCGACAAAGAGATCGTCAAGCAGCTCCAAGCGAAGATCATCGCGAACCGTAAAGAGCAAAGCATTTTGAAGCGCCTGCAAGAGGGGGGAATCTAGACGTGGACGAAGAGATAAAGAAGCTCGGAACCAACGGCAACGGTATCCCCGAAGAATTTTTGAGCGACGACGCTGTGATTGAGATCGCAGAGTTTAGCGAAGAAGAGCTCGAGGAGGAACTCGACGAGGAGCTGGAGGAAGATTTAGAAGATCACGAGTTCATCGAGACCGCCGAAGACCCTGTCAAGATGTATTTACAGGACATCGGCCGTATCCCCTTGCTCTCGCGCGACGAAGAAGTCTCGCTCGCCAAGCGCGTCGCGGGCGGCGACAAAGAAGCACGCGATAAGCTCATCACGGCCAACTTGCGTCTCGTCGTCTCGATCGCGAAAAAATATCTGGGGCGCGGTCTCTCGTTCCTCGATCTGATCCAAGAAGGCAACCTCGGCTTGATGAAGGCTGTCGAAAAATTCGACTACACCAAGGGCTACAAATTCTCGACCTACGCGACCTGGTGGATCCGCCAGGCGATCACCCGTGCGATCGCCGACCAGTCCCGCACGATCCGCATCCCGGTGCACATGATCGAGACCGTGCGCGAGCTCCAGCGTGTGAAAAAAGAACACGTCCAAGAGCACGGCGAGCCGCCGGATTTGGGCGCACTCTCCAAAGAGCTGCATATGCCGGTCGACAAAATCAAGCGCGTCGAGAACGTCTCGCAATACACAGCGTCATTGGAGCGCCCGATCGGCGAAGAAGAAGAAGATACCCTCGGAGATTTTTTGGAAGACAAGAACGCTCCCTCTCCCACCAAAGAGACCTTCCGCATGTTCTTGGGCGAAGAGTTAGAGAAAGCCCTCAACCAACTAAACGATCGTGAAAAAGATATTCTCAAGCTGCGCTATGGGCTTGAAGATGGACATCCGCGTACACTCAAAGATGTTGCTTGTGTTTTTAATATCACCCGCGAGCGCGTGCGCCAAATCGAGATCAAAGCCTTAGAAAAATTAAAACACCCCAGCCGCAAAGAAGAACTACGAAAGTTTAGAGAGCTTCTGCTCAGCGAAGATTAGTTTTTGGCATGGAGGTTGCCATGCACTATCACGAGCCACACGGAGATCATGAATCCCCTCAAGATAAATTGGAGAGATTGCTCGATCAACTGAGCCCACGCGAGCGCGAGATCATCCGTCTGCGCTTCGGGTTGGAGGGCGGTCGAAAGCACCAGCTCGAAGAGGTTGCGAAAAAGTTCAACGTGACGCGCGAGCGCATCCGCCAGATCGAGCAGAAGGTGCTGGAAAAACTGAGATATCCGAGACTCCACCCAAGAGAGACAAAGTGGCGCTTCGATGACCCTTCAGAAAATCTCAGAGACCCGATTGAGTCGTACCTCCAAGACATCAGCAGATTCCCGTTGCTTTCCCCCAACGAAGAAATGGAACTTGCTAAGCGAGCTACTGCGGGTGATGAATCAGCTCGCCAGAAACTCCTCGCGGCTCACTCAGGATTGGTCGTCTCTATCGCCAAGCACTACATGAATCGCGGCCTCGAATTCGGCGATCTGATTCAAGAAGGCAACCTCGGGCTCTTGAAGGCGATCGAAAAATTCGATCCGCACAAGAGTTTTCGGTTCTCGACCTATGCCACATGGTGGATTCGCCAAGCGATCACGAGAGCGATCACAAGAGCGACCACAGGTCATTTCAAACCTCCACAAAGGTCTGAGATGCGAGACCGCGAGCCTTACGGAGACCAAGCGTCTCGCCAAGATGAATTGAAAAAACTGCTTGATCAGCTAAGCCCGCGTGAGCGTGAAATCATTCGTTTGCGTTTCGGGCTGGACGGCGGACGAAAGCACCGGCTTGACGAAATCGCAAAGCTGTTCCACACGACCAACTCGCAGGTGCGCCGGGTCGAGGTTAAAGCGCTAGAAAAACTGAGATATCAGAGAATCTATCCAAGAGAGACAAAGTGGCGCTTTGATGACAATCTAGAAAATCTCAAAGACCCGATTGAGTCGTATCTTCAAGATGTCAACAAAATCCCACCGCTTTCGCCCGAGCAGGAAAAAGAACTCGCCAAGCGCGCTATAGCTGGAGATCGGGAAGCGCGTGATAAGCTAATAACCGGCAATTTGAGACTCGTTGTCTCCGTCGCTGGAGAATATATGAAACTGAAGCCCGGCCTCAGCCTCCTGGACCTAATCCAAGAGGGCAACCTCGGCTTGATGAAAGCTATTGAAACATTCGATCCCATGAAGCTCCATAAGTTTTCTGACTACGCCACTGGATGGATCAGCAAAGCCATTACTCACGCGATCGAGAATCAGTCGCGCACGATCCCTTTTCCCCCAGGTATGATCGAGGCTGCGCGTGAGCTTGAGCGCGCGAAGCGAGAGAAGAAAAAACGCGATGAGCAAAATTAGTCAGACAAGGTTGAGATGAGGCGTCGTGAGCCTTACGAAGAAATATTGAAGAGATTACTCAATCAGCTGGATTTGGGCGAGCGTGAACGCGAGATTATTCGATTGCGTTTCGGGCTGGAAGATGGACAAAAGTATCGGCTCGAAGAGGTCGCAAAAAAGTTCAATATGACTCGCGAACAAATTCGCCAGATCGAGATCAAAGCTTTGGAAAAACTCAAGCATCCGGCCCACAAGGAAGTGCTGCGAAAGTTCAGAGAGTTGCTGCTCAGTGAAGACGATGACAAACCTAGCTTGAACTAAGCTTATGAGCGCTACGCCAGCGCGGCGGTTCCCACTTTTATTGGGTCCTACGGGTACGGGCAAATCTGAGTTGGCAACCACACTCGCAGAGCGTCTCAACGGCGAAGTTATCTCTGCGGACTCGCGTGCGATCTACAGATCGATGGATGTGGGTACGGCTAAACCCTCTCCCATTGAGCGCCAATGCGTTCCTCATCACTTAATTGACATCAAAGAGCCCGAAGAGCACTACGACGTGATGGAGTTTAGACGCGATGTACTCATAGTGATCAAAGACATTCTTTCGCGCAGCAAACTCCCCATTATTGTTGGAGGCAGCACGCTCTATGTTGCTGTGCTGACAGGAGCTTTTTTCGATGGACCGACAGCTGATCCTAACCTGCGAAAGCGCCTCAACGCTCAACCTCTGGCTGAGTTGCGTCACCGCTTGGAGCAGGTTGACCCGGAAGCCGCGGCGCGCATTCATCCGAACGATCCCGTGCGCACTGTGCGCGCCCTCGAAGTCTATGAGCTGACGGGAGTCCCGATCAGCCAATGGCAACGTGAGTCGCGCATCCCGTTTCCCTATCAATTTCTCAAGATTGGATTGACCCTCGAGCGCTCCGAACTCTACGCGCGGCTCGACCAGCGCGTAGACCAGATGCTCGCGCGCGGGCTATTCGACGAAGCTAAGCGATTAAAAACATGGCTCAGACCGGAGATGCAAGCCTATCACACGATCGGTTACGAAGAGTTTTTTGAGCATTGGGATGAAAAGTTGTCTTACCAGCAAGCTATCTTACTGATAAAACAGCATACCCGTCAGTTCGCGAAGCGCCAACTGACCTGGTTCAAGCCCGACACAGAGATTCACTGGATCGACGTGACCCGGAAATCCTCGGAGCAAGTCCTCGCTGAAGCGCTCAAGCTAACAGATACAGACTCGGTCTAGTGGGTGTGATTTTGGACGCATCTTCGCCTACAATGCCTGCACGATGAAAGTGCTTACGGGCAAAGCGATGGCCGAGCTGGACCGAATCGCGATCGAGGAGATCGGGATTCCCCGCTTAGTGCTGATGGAGAACGCCGGACGTAGCGTCTTTCAAATCATTCAAGAGCGCGTGTCCGAGTTTGCTCAGAAAAAAATTGTCATTGTCTGTGGCAAGGGCAACAACGGCGGCGATGGGCTCGTCGTCGCACGTCATCTGATGAACGCCGGAGCGTCACCCCAAATTTTCGTACTCAGCCTCAAAGAAGAACTCTCGCCCGATGCCAGAGTCAATGCCGAGATTTTCGAGCGATCCGAAGTCAGCGTGCGCTATCTTGACGATGACGCGCAACTCAGTGAGTTGGCACAAGTACTCGCTCATGCTGAGCTAGTGGTTGATGCGATCTTCGGCACCGGTTTTGAGGGCGCAGCTCGCGGGCTTTCGGCTCAAGCAATTGAGTTGATCAATGTCTCACCCGCGCGAGTCTTTTCGATTGATATTCCCTCCGGCGTCGAGGGAGACACGGGTTATGTCTTAGGCCCTGCTGTGCTAGCGGACGTGACGGTGACGTTGCAGTTGCCAAAGTTGGGCTTGTTCTTATATCCCGGGCGCGGCTATGTGGGTGAACTAGCGATTGGAACAGTAGGCTACCCGCGCTCGCTCGTAGAAAACTTTCCTAGCAGCTACGAACTGGTCGAAGAATGCTGCGTGCGTGAGCATCTGCCCGAAAGAAAACCCGATGGGCACAAGGGTGACTTCGGCAGAGTTTTAGTGATTGCTGGATCGCGTGGCATGACCGGAGCGGCAACGCTCGCGGCCGAGTCAGCTCTGAGAGCCGGTGCGGGCTTAGTCTATCTTGCTTACCCAGAAAGTTTGAGCTCCGTTATTGAGATCAAACTTACGGAGGTCGTCAAGCTCTCCCTGCCCGACTCCAACGGAGCGCTCACCGCGCGCTCCCTCTCAGCTATCGAGCAAGCGCTGACTCATAAGACTGTCGTCGCACTCGGCCCTGGACTTTCTCAAAGCTCGCAGATTGCTAAGCTATTGACAGAACTCTTGCCTCAATTGAAAATCCCGATCGTGCTCGATGCTGATGGGATCAACAATCTGAAAAACTCTTCGGTGCTGAGCAAGAAGAGATTGAAAGCTCCGCTGGTGCTCACACCCCACGCAGGTGAGCTGGCACGCTTGCTCGGCAAGACTCGTGAGGACATTGAAGCCGATCGTATCGGGATCGCTCAACAAGTTGCTACAGAGCTTGGCGCAACGCTCGTGCTCAAGGGCGCGCCCACTGTGACAGCTCTCGCTAATGGAAAGGTGTTCATCAATTCGTCTGGAAACTCCGGGCTCGCCACCGGCGGCAGCGGCGATGTGCTCACGGGCTTGATCGTTGGGCTGATCGCACAAGGCGCAAAGCCCGAAGACGCGGCCGTCGCAGGAGTGTATTTGCACGGGCGTATTGCCGATGAACTCAAAACAAAACTTGGCGAGCGCGGGATGATCGCCGGAGATCTAGTACGACACTTGCCCAAAGTTATGAAAGAGTTCGAATGTTGATCGACACCCATGCTCACCTCGACGATCCTCAGTTCGATCATGACCGCGAATTGGTGATCAAACGCGCACGCGATGCGAGCATCGAGATCATTACCATCGGAACCAATTTGCAGACGAGCACACGAGCCCTGGAAATCTCGCAAAAATATGATCTCCACTGTGCTGTTGGCATCCATCCTCACGATTCTGCGCGCTGTGACGAAAAAATACTGACTGAAATAGAGCAGCTTGCAGTCTATCCCGAGGTCGTCGCGATCGGCGAGTTTGGCTTGGATTATTTCAAAAATTACGAGCCGCATGACGTCCAAAAGCGAGCGTTCGAGATGCAATTAGAGTTAGTGAAAAAACTCAACAAGCCGATCGTGATTCACCAGCGCGCCGCCGAGGAAGAAATCTTTCAGACGCTCAGCCAACACTCCGGCTTGCGCGGCGTGATTCACAGTTTTACGAGCACTTGGGAGTGGGCTCGAAAATTTCTCGATCTCGGGTTTTATATTTCTGTGAACGGCATTGTCACGTTTGCGAAGGACGCGGCGCTGCGAGAAGCCCTCGAAAAAACCCCGCTCAATCGCCTGCTCCTAGAGACCGATTGTCCCTATCTAGCCCCGCCCCCCCATCGAGGCAAGCGCAACGAGCCGCTCTACGTTCAGTATGTCGCGGCGTTCGTAGCGCATCTGAAAAATCTCCCGAGCACTGAAGTCGTCCGAACGACAACTGAAAACGCAAAACGTCTCTTTGATCTGAGGTGATGATCGATGCCCGTCTGGAACTTCGCGTTCGGTTCTCATCTGAGCAAACAACAACTGAGCCACATCATCGGCCAAGCGCCAAAACAATTTATGCGAGCGATTCTCCCGGACTATTGTCTTACGTTCTGGAAGCTTTTCGATTTTCCTAAGACGTTTTCGAACTTAGCGACGGGCGGCAGCCCTGCGCTTGTTCCCCATAAAGGCTCTCAAGTCTACGGTGCAGTCTATCTTATTCAGGACTTTCGCGTTTCAGCATAAATAGGCAGTAACCGCCCGCCTAGCAATGGACCATTTGTAGTCATACCAAGAAACGGCGGTCTGGAGGCGTTGCCATTCTAGCTTAAGAAAAGCCAAGAAGGCACAGAGAATAT
>JACOSB010000125.1 GCA_016179105.1 Candidatus Acetothermia bacterium | reverse complement strand
TGGAGACCAGCTTCAGTCAGCTGACGCAGCTGTTCGCCAAGAGCATCCACGCGGTGACCGCCCGTGGGTTTGAATTGAAGATCATCTGTTTTATCCTGGCTTTTGTCCTCCTCAGTTTCTAGGTAGCAACTTGGGTTAATAGTAGCAAGATCCAAAAGCACACCAGCTGCAGCAGGCAGAGATGAAGGTGCTTGCACTGCCGAAGGCGGTTTAGGTAGAACTCCAATAGGGAAGGCAGTTCTCGGTAGGGTGTAGTCTGATTCAGGTTTTTGTGGGGTGTATTGTGCTTTCGATTCGACAGGTTGGCTAGCGCCTAAGATCCCAACGCCTATAGCCGTTGCAGCGGTCGTCTGCAAGAACTGACGTCTTGAACTGTTCTTCTTTTTGTTTTCAAATTTGGACATCTTGTGTTTTCTCCTCTCTTTGATTTGCGCAACTTGGTATTCTTAGAGCGCCCTAGCTTGGCGCTGTACTACTGCAGCTTTAACGTAAACTGGCAACTGATCACCCCCGATTTCTCAAATTCCTGAAAATACTCCTCTTTTCCGCTCTGCATGTGTTGGACTTTTCCCCGCCACGAACTCTCCTGTTTTTTGGACCATCATCCGCCCACAGACAAACCAAAAACGTAGCTTCATGGATTTCCGTCTTGGATTTATTTATTTCCTCAGTATAAACCTGCGACCTTATTCTTGACTTAATTTCAACTTAAATTTTCGCTAATTCTTTAGACTGAAAGGTTGTTTTCGTAATGAATTGTCTTAACTCTAGAGTCTGCGGCATCGGTTGAATTCTCAGTTCTCTCTTCAAAATCTCACAGCATTGCTCGAAGGCCAAAAGCGCTCGATCACGTTCCCCTAAACGCCAATAGCAAAGCATCACCTGGTGCCAGATAGCTTCGTGGCAACGCTCTTTAGCCAAGATTTTCTGATAGCAAGTCAACGCTTTTTGGTGCTGTCCTGCCTGAGCCCAGCACTCAGCCAGATTTTTTAAGATTTCACCATAACTCTGCAGTAATTCTGAGCGCCTGATAACGGCCCAGTCTTCGTACGGATCTTCTTCCAGATAGTCTCCTCTATACAGGGCTTCAGCCGCTTGATAGGCAGCGATAGCAGAGTCGAGTTCCTCCTTTTGTTTGAAATCATCTCCACGTTTGAGATAAATCGTAAGCTCGTCGGTGTCTAGCGTGCAGATATCCTCAGCACTAAAGAGATAGCCATTAGACCTCCACAGAATAAAATGCGAATCAGCAGGCTTGCTCAGCTGAGGCTCTAGCGTGTGTCTCAAGTGGTTGACGCAGACCCATAAACTGTTATGAGCCAATTGGGGGCAAAGATTCGGCCAGAGCGCTTCGATCAATTGGTCCTGTTGAACGAGATGTCCGCGCTCCGTCAGCAGGATTTTCATCAGCGTCTTTTCTTTCTGAGTCTTCCATTCTTCGGGTGTAATCAGCACTCCATCACGCCAGACTTGGAAATCCCCCAAAAGGCAAACATAGAGAGATGCTTTGATCTCGCTTTCTCGCCCATTGCTTGACGCAGTAACCCGAGGCAACACAGGCTGAGGCGGATGAATCGTCTTAAGCCCGAGCCGCTCCCTAATTAGTGATGGGTTCTTCATAGAAATCACGCCCCTCTGTCTTTGCTTTCGATCGGTTTGGGTTCGGAGTTCTCTAACTCACAGTTTCAGCATAAACTACGCACGTCACGAGCACGTCACATGAATTTATCTTTTCTGAAGAAGAAAATTAGCTCGTCGGCGGCCTTCAGGGGCAGGTGGGCTCCGCCTTGAGAATCTCCGAGCTTGATCTTAAGGAATGATAAGCCTGTCTCTTTTTAGGTCCCGAACCCCTATTTTCGTATAGCTCTCTTTGAATTATATACCTAAACTCCGATAACCCAACGGAATCACTCAATTGAAGAGGGGAAATAGGGCTTGACACCTATAACCAACATTGTCTGGCTAGCGACGTTTGAGCGGCATCACGAACAAATAGAGAATAAGACAGATTGCAACTACCATCGCAAACATAAATTTGATCGGCTCTGGAGTCAGCGTCGGAGAGAAAAAAGCTTCGATCGTGCCCGCGACGACGAGCATCGCCACTACGCCCAGCACGAGCACCATCGCTTTCCGGGCTGCCAGTTTGAGCGCCGTCTTCCGGTCATAATCCCCAGGGCTGATGAGCGTGTATCCCAAGACAAGCCCTGCCCCCGCTGAGATGAAGATCGCGGGCAGCTCGATCACCCCGTGCGGCGCAACGAAGGCCCAGAAATTAAAACTTACTCCCGCCTGCGCGACGGCCGCTGCCACTGCTCCTAGCAAGAGCCCGTTGAATACGAGAATATAGATCGTCCCAAACCCCAGCAAAATTCCGCCGGAGAACGCGAAGAACGCGACGCCGATATTATTGGTCATAATCCCCGTGGACTCGGCTGGTCGCATCGAGAAGGGCATCCAGTCCTGGGCTATGCGGTGGCGCTCGACGATCCCTTCGATCGCTTTCTGAAATTCTGGGGGCAAGAGGGTCGTGGCCAATTGCGGGTTCGTCCAAGTCAGCACAAACGCGAAGAGCCCTGCCAGTAGACAAATCCCCGTAGCGACAGCGATGAAGGGCCAGAGCGCCCGCACGGTCGAGGGAAACTCACAGAGAAAAAAGTCTGCAATGGATGAAAACCCCTTCGTCTCTGCGCGATAAACATGTCCATACGCACGCCCGACTAATTGATTCAAAGAGTTCGTGAGGTTGGGATCGAGCCCGTGCGCGCGCATGAACGAGAGCTCGGACGCCGCACGTCGATAGAGTTTTCCAAACTCTAAGAGTTCATCAGAGCTAAGCCCTTTTAATCCCCTACGGTCAATCTGGTCCAAAATCTCAGAAAGTCGCTGCCATTGGGTTGAACGGTTGGCGTTCATATTTATGTCCGTTTCTCTAGCTTCATTGTGTATTATACTCTCAGAAGGGGATTGACTCAGAATTCTATGAGAGAAACGATTCGCATCGTGACGCCGGAGCAGGTCGAGCTGAGCTACGAAGTGGCTGGAATCGGCTCGCGCTTTCTGGCAGGCCTGCTCGATGGACTCATCCAAGCAGGGCTGATCTTGGCAGGATATATTGTCGCGCTCATCGTGGGTCTTGGACCACTCTTCACCGGAGGCCTGATCGGCGCGGATTTCATCACCTCTGTAATCATCGCGCTGCTCACGCTCTACTTGTTCGCCGTTTTCTGGGGATATTTTGTTTTCTTTGAGACACGCTGGAATGGGCAGACTCCGGGCAAACGAAAATTAGGGCTGCGCGTGATCCGCGAGAGCGGTCACCCAGTCGATCTTCGCTCGGTGCTGATTCGCAACGTTGTGCGCATCGTCGATATGCTCCCGGGCATTTATGGTGTGGGCATTATCACCATGTTCGTCAGCCCTCACTGGAAGCGCTTGGGCGATCACGCGGCGGGCACAGTCGTCGTCAAAGAACGGAGCGAGTCGGGATTCTCACCGACGCTTTCGACTCGTATGTCTCAGGGTTCGAATGAATTTACGATTCTGAACGACGAAGCGCTCAGCCGGGTCTCGACGCTCTCTCGTGAGGAGTATGAAGTCATCCGAAGATTTCTGGAGCGACGTTCCGAACTAGATTTTATGACTTCAGGCCGGCTCGCGCGCGAGATCGCTGCTCCGCTCTTAACCCAGTTGGGTGTAAATCTTTCCATCAACAGTACCCGAGATAGCGACTACGAAAAATTTCTGGAAGAGATCGCCTATGCCTACCAGAAGGTGCGCGGGCGTTAGGCTTGCTCGTGTGAGTCAATCGCGGCGAACCACAGCGATGATATGCGTCCCTCCGTCCAGCGCACCCGACTCTTTGCAAAAGTCAAGCTCCCACTGCAGAAACGTCTCCCATTTTGTCGAATCGCTCTCGATGTGCTTGAGTATTTCTTCATGGTGCAAAGAAAGAAAATTTGCTGCCGATGCAGCCCTGATCTTGCATGGATGGCGCTCCAGCAAGGCTTGGAGTTGAGCCCAGCGATACATACGACAAATATGCCCTTTGTTGATTTCACCGGACAAATCACCCGTGTTGATAACTTTTTGGACGGAGCTGAGACCAAACTGATCTGCTAACTCCCATACCGATGGCAAGTATCGCTGTGTGGTTCCCAAGAGTGACATCACGCTGAGCAGTAGATACCCGCTCGGCTGAGTGACTCTCAGTAGCTCTCCTACGGCGTCATCCGCACGTTCCATGACATAACTGAGTGGGCCACCGTAGCAGACGACGGCATCAAAGCTTTTGTCAGCAAACCGAGAAAGATTTGTGATGTCCAAAATTTCTCGACGGACGACACTCGCTTCGCATCCAGCTTCTTTCACTTTCTGACGATTGAGCTCTAACTGTCCCGGCGAAATATCTCCGACAGTGATCTTGGCTCCTAGTTTTGCCAGCTCAATCGTAAAGCGTCCCGGCCCAGCACCGGCTTCCAGCACATGAACACCCGGTTTAATATAACGCTCAAGATAATAGCGATGGATGTAGAAGTTGACTTTGGCACTGGGGCTTGCTTCGAGTCGGGTCCACTCGCGCTCGCCGTAGGCATCATAGTATTGGCTGATGTATTGGGGATCGTAGTTCATTCGTTCATTCCTACACTGATGGCAAAGTGCTCTTCTCTATCTCATAGACGATTCTACTTGACAAACTTTCTCATTGGTTGGGGTAGACCTTGAAGCTCTTTTAGTGATTTTAATTCTTTCAAGCTCAGAAATTTGCCCTGCCTGACTTCTTGACTTCTGTTTTCCAGCTCATCTTTCAAAAGAAGCAACTCCAGGTCTTCGAGCTCTTCGTCGTTGAGCGCGCAAGCTTTCCGCTAGTTGCTCCAGCGTAATTTTTAGACTAACTGATTTCATGAGTTTATCTAACTTAGTTTAACAAGACTTATAATTGAAATACAAGCTGCTCTATCTCTTTGAAAGTTTACCGTACTAGATCTGATAAAGCCGCTGAATCCATTGTGCTAACTGCGGCACCGTGACCATAGCCATCCATAATAACAGACTCCAGTGGAGTTTTGGATCAGATTGCCCTAGCATGGCTTGTCTATGAGAAGATTTATTGGGAGAAAAATATAAGCTTCTATGCTGATGCTCTTCAAAATCGCGGCTCGCAATGTCTTACGCAACAAGCGCCGCTCGCTCATCACGCTTATCGGCATCGGGCTGGGGCTCTCGATGATTTTGGTCTTCAACGGATTTATCACAGGCAGCGAAGACCAGCTCATCAACAACTTCATCGCGTCTCAAGGCGGGCATATTCAGATTAACGGTGAAGGCTACGCGGCCAAAGCGCGATTGACCCCGATGGATATTGTCCTTGAAGCGCCCGATGTGATCGCCGAGAGCGTGCGCAAACTGCCTCACGTCACGCAAGTGCTCAAACGCGTGCGCTTCGGCGCGGGCGTCAGCAACGACATTGACACGCTGCCCACGCTCGGGCTAGCGATTGAGCCCGATACAGAGAAAGACGGCATCGTCGCGAAATCCCTCGTCGAAGGAAGTTATCTCGATGCCCAGCCCCGCGTCGCACTCGTGGGAAGACAGCTCGCGCAAGACCTCCATCTCAAAGTGGGCTCAGAAATCACTGTCGTTGTTCGGACGTACACGGGCTCGACGAATGCGCTCGCTCCGACAGTGAAGGGTATTTTTTATACGGGCTTTCCCCAGTTGGACAATATGATCGTCGTGCCCTTAGTAGAAGCGCAAAAGCGCCTCTTGCTCAAGGACAAAGTGACAGACTTGATCGTGGCGGTCGATGACGCCGGACGTGTCGAGTCAGTCGCTGCAGCAATCCGCACAGAGCTCAGCAAGACCGTCGAAGTGCAGACTTGGCGCGATCTGGGCCAAGCGCTCTGGCAGTTGCTCACGGCACGCCGTTTTATCTTCGGCATTCTTGGAGCTATTGTTATATTGATCGCTGCGCTCGGTATGATGAACACCATTTTAATGTCCGTCTTTGAACGCACACGCGAGATTGGGACGATGATGGCGCTCGGCGTCACGCGCGGCGAGGTGCAAATTCTCTTCTTGCTCGAAAGCATTCTCTTGGGCAGTGCGGGCGCGCTGATGGGTAGTCTTATCGGTGGAAGCGTCACCAAGTATTTTTCAGTCAACGGGATCGCCACGGGAGACACGGTCGGCAATCTTACATCTGTCCCGATCGGCCAGATCATTTACTCTTACTTCAGTTGGTCCGGGATTTTATTCTTCTTCGGGATGGTATTGGTACTTTCAGTCTTAGCAGCAGCATATCCGGCCTATATCGCTTCACGACAAGAGCCGGTCCAGGCACTAAGGCACATCTGAGCGTGTATATCTGAGTGAAAGCAGAAGGAAGAAAGGAGAGAAGATTATGAAAATTCTCAAAATGCTGATGATCATTGGACTCTGTTCGATGTGGGCGCTAGGGCTTTTTGCTGGAGGCTCGGCTCAAAATTTATCTGCGAGCGAGATCTTGCAAAAATCCGTCCAAGCGCAATACCCAGACATCTACGTCGCGACGTTTCAGTTGGCCTCCATCAAGCCCAATCAGCCCGACAATGTCTCCCAATTAAAAGTCTCGAAGAAGGGCTCCGACAAAGCCGTCGCCGAAATTCTTGCACCACCCGAAGCGAAAGGCCAGAAAATCTTGCGCGTCGGAGACGATGTAAAAGTCTTCTTCCCGGACATTTGCAAGATCGTCCCGCTCACGAGCAAGACGACCATTTTGGGGACAAATTTTTCATCTACTGATATTTTGCGTGTTGACTTGGTGAAAGACTACAACGCGACCCTGCTCGGCAACGAGACGCTTAACGGCCAAGTGGCGTACAAGCTCGAACTGAAGGCCAAGGACGAGACAGTGGCGTACGATCGCGTGCTCTACTGGATTTCTCAAAAAGATTTTCTTGCGTTGAAGGGTGAATTCTACACACAGTCTGGGAAACTCCTACGCATCCTGACGTTCAGCGATCCGAAGATACTCGGCGGTGCGACGCGCATGTCCAAGTTTGTGATTGAAGACGCGCTTCAAGCTGGAGTCAAGACGACGTCAACGATCCAAGAGATGGAAGTTGTCAAAGATCTTCCGGATTCGCTTTTCGACGAGAAGGAACTCTTGAAGTCGTGTGGGAAGTGAGCGAGCGTGAGCGTCGTCACATGTGAGCAAGTTACCAAAACCTATCAGATGGGCAAAACCAGCCTTCAAGCATTGAGGGGAGTAAGTCTCGAGATCGAGCCCGGCGAGTTTCTCTGTCTTGCCGGTCCCTCGGGCAGCGGCAAGACGACGTTACTCAATCTTATTGGTTGCTTAGACAAGCCATCTTCCGGCCAGATAGCAGTTGAGAACAAGTCCACCGAAAAACTTTCGGCATTTCAGCTCGCGCAGCTGCGTCGGCACAGAATTGGCTTTATCTTCCAGACGTTCAATCTGATTCCGGTGTTGACAGCCTATGAGAACGTTGAGATGCCGCTTGTCTTGAGAAGAATAGATGCCGCCGAGCGAGAGCGAAAAGTGATGCAGATGCTCGAAGCGCTAGGCATTCGAGAGCTTCATAAACACAGGCCTGATGAGCTCTCGGGCGGGCAACAGCAGCGCGTGGCGATCGCGCGGGCCTTAGTGACCGAGCCGGCGATCGTGCTCGCTGACGAGCCGACCGCGAACTTGGACTCAGAAACGGGGTTGGCGATCATGGAGCTGATGCACGCACTGAACCGCGAGCGCGGGACGACCTTTGTCTTTTCGAGCCACGACCCCAAAGTGATGGAACGAGCCACGCGCGTCGTGCGATTAAAGGATGGGCTGATTGTGAATGGAGTGAAGAGCTAAATCCAATTTTTCGATCACTGACAGCGAAAATTTCTGCACGATCTATGCTCACATAGCTTGTCCAAGCCAAGGCTTAATTTGGTTCGCGTGCGGAGATTATCTTGCCGCGAGCGCAGGGACGTGGCATCGCGTCGACTGGCCATGGTAAGAAAAATTTAGAGATCGAGGTGGACGCGAAGCGCTTGCTGAACTCGCACCTGAGTCCTCATATCGCTGACCGTCCCAAACGCTGAGCGAAGCCGTGTCTTATCGATGGTGCGAACTTGATGAGCCAGCACGATAGAGGCTTGCGGAAGACCGGCTTGGCCTTTCGGTAATAGAACCTCATGGGGGTAAATCCGTCGCCCGCGCTTGAGAGAAGTCAGAGGCAGCACCGTGACCACGGGCATCGCTTGGTTGAAACTCTCTCGACTAATGACCAAGACCGGACGAGGCCCCGCTTGCTCAGCACCTTTGATCGGACTGAGGTCAGCGAGAAAGACCGTCCATTGCCAATCCCGTTGGTTCATCGGCGTGAATTCCTTTTCTCCAGACGGTCGGCAGCGTCGGCATCAGCAGCGGCAAACGCCTGCATCGTATCCTTCACATCTTTGAGGAAGAGCGGGTCGCGGCCAGCCTCTTCGATGGCACGGTCGATCTGATCTTGCTTGATCCGACGGATTTGCTCTTCCACAGCCTGCGAGACAAAAGCGTTCAGAGAGCGCGCGGCTCCTTGCTCGACGAGCTTTCTTGCTTCGACTAATGTTTCTTGAGCGATCAAGAAAGTAGCCTTCTGATTGGGTCTGATATTCCGTGCCATCGCGGATCACCTCAGAGCGAAAGCCTATCAAATACTGGCAGAAAAGACAAGCCTTTTTTGCCATATAATTAGACCCTCAAAGAGATGGCTTTTAGCATCTGGCGATTCTCGCTCTGACTCTGTATTATAGCCCAGCTTAAACTTACATTAATCTTAATACTTAGGAGGGAGTCAGATGATCGTCAAGTTGCCCGACGGACGGACGTTCGAGTATGCCGGTTCTGCGAAGTTAAAGGATGTCCTGGTCACCACCGACCGCCAACTGCTCAAGACGGTCATCGGTGCCAAGCTCAACGGCGAACTCGTCGATTTTCACCGAGTGCTGCCGGCCGATGCGAAGGTGGAGCTTATCACCATCGACTCCCCCGAGGCGCGCCCGATCTATCGCCACAGCCTATCGCACGTGCTGGCCCAAGCTGTAAAACGGCTTATCCCGAACGCTAAGCTTGCGATCGGCCCGGCGATCGACGACGGTTTTTATTATGATTTTGATGTTGAAAAACCGTTCACGCCCGAAGACATAGAAAAGCTCGAAGCCGAGATGAAAAAAGTCATCAAAGAAAATTACCCGTTTGAGCGCAGCGAGGTCTCGCGCGACGAAGCGCACAAGCTTCTCTCTGAGATGAAGGAGTCGTATAAATTAGAGTTACTCGAAGAGCTTCCGCCGGGCGAGACGATTTCTTTCTATAAAGACGGTGACTTTGTGGATTTGTGCCGCGGCCCGCATATCTTGGGCACGGGCCAAGTAAAGCATTTTAAGCTTCTTAATGTTGCGGGCGCTTACTGGCGTGGCGATGAGAAGAATAAGATGCTCCAGCGTATCTATGGAACTGCTTTCTACACGAAAGAAGAGCTGGAGCAATTCTTGCATATGCGCGAAGAAGCGAAGAAGCGTGACCATAGAAAACTTGGCAAGGATCTCGGGCTCTTCTATTTCTCGGAGCATATCGGGCCGGGGTTGCCGCTCTTTACGCCCAAGGGCGAGATCGTGCGATACTTGATGGAAAGCTATGTGCGCGAGAAGCAGACACGCTATGGCTATCAACATGTATGGACTGGCCACATGGTGAAAGAAGAACTTTATCGACGCTCGGGCCATTACGACAACTACGTAGACTCTATGTTTCCGCCGATGATAGACGAGGGCATCGCCTTCCGGCTCAAGCCGATGAATTGCCCCAGCCATATGATGCTCTACAAAGAGATGGGCACGCACAGCTATCGCGATCTGCCCTTGCGCTTCGCGGAGTTCGCGACGCTCTATCGCTACGAGAAGAGCGGCGAGCTGAGCGGCTTGACGCGCGTACGTGCGGTCACGCAAGACGACTGTCATATCTTCTGCACTCCCGACCAGATTCAGTCAGAATTTTCTCTGGCGCTCAATCTGGTGCGCGAGGTGCTGGAGACGTATCAGTTCAAAGATTACCGGGTGCGCCTCTCCTTGCGTGGCTCCACCGGCAAGTATGTCGCGGACGATGAGAAATGGGGAAAAGCTACCACAGCGCTCAAGGCCGCACTCGATGCGAATCGTGTAAAGTACGAGCCGGTCGAGGGCGAGGCAGCGTTCTACGGCCCCAAGGCAGACTTTCTCGCGACGGACGTATTGGGGCGCGAGTGGCAGCTCTCGACGATCCAAGTCGACTTCATCCAGCCCGCGCGTTTGGGATTGGAGTACATCGCCGAAGATGGTCGCACGCATACTCCCGTCGTATTGCACCGTGCCGTCACGGGCTCGACCGAGCGTTTCTTGGGCGTCTTGATCGAGCACTATGCCGGGGCTTTCCCCGTTTGGCTCAGTCCAGTCCAAGCCGTTGTCTTGCCGATCACGGACAAGCACGCGCCGTATGCCGGAAAAGTCTTGGAGCAGCTCAAGAGTGTGGGTGTTCGCGCTGAGCTCGACGGCAGCAACAATACGCTCAATTACAGAATCCGTCACGCACAGTTACAAAAGACCCCGTACATGCTGGTGGTCGGCGATCGCGAGCAGCAGAACGAGCAAGTCGCTGTGCGCTTGCGCACGGGCGAAGACCTGGGCGCGAAGGGCGTGGCTGAGTTCGTGCATTTTATTCAGAACAAGATCGCAGACAAAGAATTGATTTAACCGCCAAGACGCCAAGAAAATCTACAGTGTTTGGTGATCTACTTTCTTTAACGATTGCTGACCCGCTTCACTCGATTGGTGAGCAACGTTTCGTTATCAAAAGAAAGATTATGAAGAAAATAACTAGGAATCGTCGCAAGCCTAAAATGTTGGCTGAGTATGATTTCAGTAAAGGCATACGCGGTAAATATGCTAAACGCTATGGTACTGGGAATAACTTAGTGATACTCTCGCCAGATGTAGCAGAACTTTTCCCTGACTCAGAGTCAGTGAACGAAGCTTTGCGGGCTCTCGCCAAAATTGCTCGACGGACTTCGAAGAAAATCTCTGATTCAGAATGACACCAAGCTACAACTGATAATCCACGGTGTGTGCCACTTCAAGAAAACTCGCCAGCAGATTGATTGACGCTTGAATATCGTCAATATGGGCAGCTTCTACGACCGAATGCAAATAGCGTGTCGGAATGGAAATTGTAATCGAGGCCACGCCCTCTCGTGTCATCTGAATCGCCGCCGCGTCAGTGCCGCCGCGCGGCAAAATTTCCATCTGATGTTTGATCTTCTTTTTCTCCGCGATCTCACGCATCTTGCGCACCAGCTTCGGATGTGAGATGGACATCGAATCTTTTACTTTGATCGCTGTGCCTGCGCCCAGCTTCGTCACATGCTCGTGCTCTCCCGCACCGGGGACGTCGCTAGCCACGGTCACATCGAGCGCAATGCCGATGTCCGGCGCGACGTTGAAGCTCGAGACGCGCGCGCCGCGCACCCCGACTTCCTCTTGGGTCGTGGCGACGGCGTAAATATCGGCTGTATGCTTTTTCACTTTCTTGACGGCTTCGATCATCACATAGACGCCGACGCGATCGTCTAGCGCCTTGCAAGAAAAGAGCTTTCCCACTTGTGCTGAGTCTTGCTGCAACGTGACGTAGTCTCCCACTCTGACGCGTTTTTTCACGTCGCTCGCGGGAAGCCCCAAGTCGACGAACAAGTCTTTGATCTCAAGGTTTTTTTTGCGCTCTTCCTCGCTCAGAATGTGTACCGGCTTTGTGCCGATGATACCGACGAAATCTCCCCCATCGGCGTGGACGACGACTCGCTGCGCCATCAAGACCCGCGTATCAAACCCACCCACCGGGTCGATCCGCAAGAACCCCGTCCTTCCATCCACATAAGAAACCAAGAAGCCGATCTCGTCCATGTGCGCTGCGATCATCACTTTGGGGCCGCGCCCACTCCCCTTTTTGAGCGCAATGACGTTGCCGAGCGCATCTACTTGAATCTCATCCGAGACTGGTTCCAACTCTCGTACCACCAGCTCCCGTACGGCTTCTTCACGACCGGGAATCCCGTGCGCTTCGCATAGCTCTTTGAGGAGTTGCATTATCCCACATCCTTATCCTTCGTAAATTTTTTGCGACCTCCAAGGTTAACGGAGCCGTCGCAACAGTTCAAACGGAATTGTTAGGTGTGAAGTGAATTTGAATTATGAAATAAGGAGAGAATCTTAAAGCCGTGAGCATGCTCCAAGGAGTTTAACCGTCTTGGAGCATGCTCACGGGTCGTTTTCGCCCTAGCGAGAGAGCCAGCTGCTCATCGCGATCCAGATGGCCATCGGGATCAAGCTCAACAGCCCGATCGGGAGCGCCAGCATCAATTTCTTGCTTTTATTCAAGGTCATTTGCGCCACTCCTTTAGTTGATCAAAGCAATACTAGCACGCCCCAAGTGCCAAGTCTGTGACAGCCGAGTGAAAATTCGGTGAAAGCTAAATTCTCGCTGCTTTTCGTAATTTTGCGACTTTATCCGTATTTTCCCAGGGAAGTTTTAAGTCGGGACGGCCAAAATGCCCGTAGGCCGAGACCGGCTGATAGATCGGTCTTCTCAAGTCCAACTCTTCGATGATCGCCGCCGGGCGGAAGTCAAAGTGCGCTTCGACCAGCTCTTTCAATTTCCCGTTGGGCAAACGACTGGTCCCGAAGGAGTCGACATTGATCGCGACCGGCCGAGGCTTTCCGATCGCATACGCGACCTGAATCTCGCACATGTCGGCTAAATCGGCCGCAACGATATTCTTGGCAGCATAGCGCGCATAGTAGGAGGCCGAGCGATCGACCTTGGTCGGGTCTTTGCCCGAGAAAGCGCCACCGCCATGACCGAAGCCGCCGTAGGTGTCGACTTGAATTTTTCGGCCGGTCATCCCCGTATCGCCCGCTGGGCCGCCGATCACAAAACGCCCCGACGGATTGATGAGCAGCTCGGTCTCGTCATCGAGCCATTGCTTCATCACCGGCTGGATTACGTGTCTGATCAAATCTTCTCGCAATTGTTCGTTGGAAAGCTCCTGCCCGTCGACTTGGTCATCGTGCTGAGCCGAGAGGATCGCCGTGTGAACTCGGATCGGCTTCTTGCCTTCGTACTCGACCGTGACTTGGGATTTTCCGTCGGGTCTCAGATATTTCAGAATGCCCTTCTTGCGCACTTCGGCGAGCCGCCGCACGAGCGCGTGCGAGAGCGTGATGGGCAAAGGCATCAGCTCTGGGGTTTCTTTGCACGCATAACCGTACATCAGACCCTGATCGCCCGCGCCGAGGCTCTCATACTTATCTTTGGAAGATTTTTTCCCAACGGCCTGGGCGATGTCGGGAGACTGCTCGTGCACCGAGACCAGTATCCCGCAATCCATATAGTTGAACCCATATTCGGGACGGGCGTAGCCGATCTCTTTGATCGCCTCGCGGGCGATGGTCGCGTAGTCCACGCGCGCTTCGGCGGTGATCTCGCCGGCAATCAAGACCAAGCCAGTGGTCGTGAAGACTTCGCACGCGACACGGGCTTTGCGGTCTTGTTCGAGGATTTTGTCAAGAATTGCATCGGCAATCCGGTCGGACATCTTATCCGGATGGCCCTCCGCCACCGATTCAGAAGTGAAAAGACGACTGCTCATGGGATCAAAACTCCTCACTGGGTCCCAGCCATTAAGGGGACATATTTGGTCCATTATAGAGGCCCGTAATCCCAGGGACAAGCGAAGCGCTGTTGCGCAAAGACGATTGACAAATTGAGGGGAATTCGAGTATCGTGGGGGCATGGAGAGCTCTAACGAAAATCGTTCGTTCGCTCAGATTGTCTGGAAAGGGCGATGGCTCTTGGTCGTCATCGTGATCGCTTCGGTAATCGGTACGGGCATTTACGCCTATCGGCTGCCGCCGGAGTTCGCGACGGAAGCCGTTTTTCACCTGCGCCCGCTGACCGAGGTCGAGGCGGCTGTCAAACCCTATCTTCCCAGTGCGCCGACGCTCCTCCGTTTGCTCCAATCACAAGAGGTGCTCTTGCAGACGATCGAGGATGCAAGGTTACAGGAGCAGCCGGCCTTCACGGATTGGACCAAGCCGCGCTTGGCCGACTGGCTGCGCGGCCATCTCCAGGTCACTCAGCCCGACAAGACAGATCTATTGGTGGTTGAGCTGAACGGGCCATTCAAGGGCGGCAAGGAGATCAAAGAGTTTACCGACCGTTACGTGGCCGTCTTCCAGAAAAAAATTCAGACCCAGCTGCGCCAGAGCCTCGAGACTGAGCAAGGGCGCTTGGATCGCTTGCAGCAAGGACTGAGTCAAGCGCAGCAGAATATTATTCAAGAAGCTACGCAGCGTGCGACCGCGAAACGCCCGAAGCTCCAGGCGCAAGAGAAAGAGATCAAGGACGCCATGACAGCGCTCAAGTCCAAAGAACGAAATTTGAGAATGCCGGCGGGCGAGCAGAATGCTTCGTTCGAGGGAGTGACCCTGCGCGAGGATTACCTAGCTCTCGTCTCACAGTTAAAAGAAGTGCAAAAAGAGTTGGCGCAGCTGGATGACAACGGGGGCGTCTCAACTTTTGACGATTTGTATGGAACTTTCAAAGAAATTGGGCAAGAGAGTGTACAGATCAGTCTCTTGTCAGCGAAGCTCAAACAGCTCGGTGAGAATTTTGAGGTGCTGGAGTTGGTCAATCCCTCGTCCTTGCCCACTGCACCGGTCGGGCCGCAGCGCCTGCGGATCACGCTGACAGGCGGAATCGTAGGCTTTGTGGTGGCCTTGGTCTTGGTGCTCTTGGCTGGGGCGGGGCGAGAGCGCAAGCCTTCGGAGTCTTCCTCCTCGGCTACTTGAAATGTCTAACGGAACTCACCATAGAGCACACAGAGAAAACCAATCAAACCGCCAAGATGCCAAGGTCGCCAAGAAAATCATTCCTGTAGGGGCGAGGTTACCTCGCCCCTACTACAGTGAAAAAATCTCTGTGTGCTCTGTGATCTTTGTGGGTATAATCAATGTTCTTAGAAACATTCTGAGCAGATCTTATTTCTCCTGCGGCTGCATCATGGAATGAGAAGTTATGCGCAAGCTCAAAGTGATGACGATCTTCGGCACGCGCCCCGAAGCCATCAAGCTAGCCCCGGTCATCAAAGCCCTTAACTCCGAGAAAAAGTTTGATTCCAAAGTCTGTGTGACGGCCCAGCATCGGCAGATGCTCGACCAAGTCTTAAATTTTTTTGCGATTCGACCCGAGTATGATCTGGATATTATGAAGCCGAATCAGAGTCTTTTCGAGATCGCGAGGCTCGCTCTCGAAAAACTCGAAGAGCCTTTGACGCGTGAGCGACCCGACGTCGTGCTCGTGCAGGGAGACACGACGACGGCATTCGTCGGGGCACTCGCCGCGTACTATTTGAAAATAAGCGTCGGCCATGTCGAAGCCGGTCTAAGGACGTACAATAAGTTCAGCCCCTTCCCCGAAGAGATGAATCGTGTGCTCAGCGACCGGCTCTCGGATTATTGCTTTGCGCCGACCGAGACCGCGCGCGATAATCTCACGCGCGAAGGGATTTCGGGTGGGAAAATTTTCGTCACGGGAAATACCGTCATTGACGCGCTCCAGATAGCTTGGGCGAAGGTGGAAGACCAAGACTGGAGCGGGCAATTAGGATTACCGCGAGAAATTTTTCAGACAGATCGGCGCGTGATTCTGGTGACGGGGCATCGTCGCGAGAGCTTTGGCTCAGAGTTCGAGAGCCTCTGTCGCGGGCTCAAACACATCGCAGAAAAAAATCTTAAAGTGGCTCTGGTTTATCCCGTTCATCTCAACCCGAACGTGCGTGCGCCGGTTGAAAAAATTCTCCGGGGCGTGAAGGGGATTTTTCTCTTAGAGCCGCTCGATTACACACTCTTGGTCTGGCTGATGGGAAGGTCTTACTTAGTCCTGACGGATTCGGGAGGCATTCAAGAAGAAGCGCCCTCGCTCGGCAAGCCCGTCCTGGTGATGCGCCAGAAGACCGAGCGCCCGGAGGGAATTCACGCGGGCGTCGCGCGCCTGGTGGGCACAGACGAGAAGGTGATCTTTGAAGAGACGCAGCGGCTGCTCGACGATGCGAAAGAATATGCGAAGATGGCTCAGGCGGTGAATCCGTATGGAGATGGAAAAGCTTCGCAGCGCATCGTTCGGATCTTGAAAAAATCTTTATTGAATAGGGAGGAGAACGAAAAATTTTGACGGTATACTGGACGAGTAAGGTAGATAAGTACTGGAAAGGATAACCATATGCGAATTCGCTATGACCCAAAGGCTGATGTGCTGCTCATACTCCTGCGCGATGATCCTCCTGTCGATGCAGTAGAGGAATCTGGAGGAGTTATCGTCAGCTATAGAGCAGACGGAGAGCCTGTCAGTGTAGAATTTCTCCAAGCCTCAGCACGAAAATTGATTCAACCGGGCGAAGTCAGTGTAACACTTCAGATGGAAAGCGCTCGGTAGTTGCTGCCATTTTTTTTGCGAATAATTTTAGTTTAGGGAGGGGCGCACGGCCGTGCGCCCCTACAAGTAAGCTCTCTCTATTTTTGCAGCACCGTGATCTTGTGAACCTGGCGCTCGATCTGATGGCCCTTGGTCTCGACCGTGATGAGAATCAAGTAAACACCGTTAGCAAGAGAGTGCCCCTGTTCGTCCGTTGGCTTCACAGTAACAACGTTACCGTTCGCGCTCCGCAGGACAAGACGCTCGCCGCTCAGCGCGTACATTTCCAAGCGAATAGTCTTTACGTTAATGCCCTGCGCCTGCAAAGTGAACGACCCGTCGCGCTGGGGCAGTATCCAGAGCGAAATTGAGCCCTTCGTCTGCAAACGAATAGGCTGTGCAGACGGCGTCGCTGGAATCACTTTAGGGTCATCGTTCAAGACGGCAAAGGCACGCGGTAGGATCCCGTTGATCTCGACAAAGCGCCTTTGCACGATTTTTTCCTTGGCGAGGACTCGGGCCTGCTCGCGTCGAGCGATGCGTAATCGCTGATAGGCATCGTTGAGGTTGCTCTTGGCACTCGCAAGGTCTCCGTCATTGACAGCGGCACGGGCTTGTTCGAGGGCTTGGCGCACGTCAGCGACGTTCGGATCACCGGAATCGAGCGTATCACGCAGAGAGTCGAGTTCATTTCTCATATCCAATAAGACGCTCTGCATCATTTCGAGCTTGCCCTTGATCTTGATAAATAGGGCTTGCTGAAGCGGAGTGATGTCCGCATCTTCAGCGCGTGTCTCCACCAGAGTGAGAAACTCCGTCAGCGTCTCGTCCATATTGTCGAGTTGCCCAAAGAGCTCGGCAAAGTCTGCAGGAATCTCTCCCATAAGGTCGAGAGCTCGGTCGATGGAGTCCGTGATCAAGGCCTCCGAGCGGTTTTGGCTGATGAGACTACGAGCATGGTTGGTATCGACGATAACCTCGTAGATGTGATGAACGAGAGCGTTCATCATGAGCTCAAAGTCCTTTTCTCCCGGAATGAAGTCGCAACCCAGACTCGGGATGACTTTGATGCTCGTCTCGACCGTGGCCGTGCCGCCGCGTCCGTCGCTGACGGTCAAGCGAACCCTGTAAATACCCGGCTGGGTTGGAGAGAAAGTGAGTTTAGGTGAAGACGACAGGGTTCGGGGTACGGAGATGCCAGGAGGAGCCGCGATGAGCTCCCATTTGAAGCTCAGCTTATCTCCGTCGGGATCGGTGGCACCGCTGCCATCGATCGTGACCGTAGTGCATTGTTGATCTTGGAGGATGTCGGGGACTGGTGGCTTTTGCGGTGGATGGTTAAAAGAGCCAGCTCCCGACAGAGGCAATAAATCATCAGGATAGGGAAGTCCGCAGGCTAAAATCTTTGGAGCGGTGTCTCCATTTTTCACATCGGTTGCTAAGATTTCTTTGACACACCCTGTCGAATCTGGTTTTTCTGGATCAAATTTCGTGGCATCTGCGATGAAAATGTCGCCGTCTAGTTCGATGGCGACACCATCTGGATGGCTAAAGCCCGTCGCGAATACCTCCACTGGGGTGTTACAAGGAAGGGGGGTGCAAGACACCGCTTTTTGAATCCTGAAGAGTTTGCCGCTGAAAAACGAGGCTATATATAGGTCTCCAGTCGTAATATTAAATTGCAGACCAGCGATAAATTTATTATTAATTTCTGGATGAATAGGATCGTCTGGTATAGTGGCAAAAAGGGTAGGTGGTGTATCGTACCCTCCGGGTGCCTTTGGGTTCCGGTTGAATTTGAATATTTCTCCAGTTTGAGGTCGGCCCACATACAAATTTTCAGTTATTGGCTCTATTGCTAGCCCTACCAAGTTTAGACCACTATTCGGCTCGGGTTTGCCAAAGTCATATATTATAGTGAACTGATTATCGTCGTTGAGTTTGAATCGAAATATACGGCCTAACTTACCGTCAGTGCCAATCACGTCACCGCTCTTGTCAATATTGAGCAATTTCGGAGTATCAAGCCCTGGGTTGAACGAGGGCGGGAATTGAGCATTCAACTTACAACCCGACTTTAACTCAATAAAAATTCCTTTTCCAGCCTTCACAATCGTATGATGTGTCTCGTCCGCTATAATCATGGTTGTACCATCATCATTAAAAGCCAAGCCATCCAGCTCTCCTAGCTTGGACTCTTTCCCTATGCAAGTACTGACATCGACTTTCCCGTCGTCGGGACGGATGAAGATTTTAGTAACTTCGCCATCACGATTGCTCACGAAGAGCGGGTCATCAAGCCCAGGCGCAGCAAGAGCAAAGAAATTGATCAGGCAGAGAAGAGTAAGAACAATTGTTCCTATGCATAGTTTTGCCCATTTGCTCGCTTCGGTAAGCTTCATTCTCGCCTTACTAGACAAAGCACCCCCCCGCGTAATGATTCTTAACGTCAATTGATCAAAATTAACAGACCATCGCCGACGAACGGCAGATCCTGCCATTGGTCCTCCTATTTGCGTTTTTTAGCGACCTAGCCTTGTTTACAGACATTCCCCCCATCACGAACAATAAAATAATGTATGCTGAATAACGCTCGAGGAGTAGTATAAGCTACGTTTGCCTGGCCCGTCTGTGACGGAGATAACATTGAGGATTGGCTTATATTCGGCCTAAAAGCCGTTTCAAAGCTAGCAGTCGCGGCTCGAGGCCTTTGGGTCAGTTGCTTCAGTTGTAAAGATAACTTCCTTTTGGAATGAATCTGGACAAAGCGTCAGCGTTGACGGCTAAGTCATTGCCTGTTATTATCCTAAACATTATAGCACGAAGTGTGGGGGAATATACTTGAGAGAATCAGGAACGGATCTGCGCAGCTATCTCAGAGTACTTTGGCAGAAGAAATGGATTATCATCAGCGTCTTTGTCGCGGTCGTGGCGGTAGCAGCGATTATCTTATTCCGTTTGCCTGACCAATATGAAGCCCAAGCACTCCTGCGTTTGCGGGCACTCCCACCGTTAGAGAAAATTCAGTTGAAAAACCCTTCCCTTCAAAGGACAGCCGAAATCACCCAATCCGATGAAGTGTTGCTCCAGGTCGCGAAAGAGATCAAAACTCCCCAATCGGGGCTTTCGAGCACAAATCCCCTCGAAATCGAACAGTGGCTGAAACAAAGTCTCAAAGTCTCGGTGCTAGAAAAGGCCGAATTGATCGAACTGTCGCTCCGGGGGAGCCTGGCCACCGAAGAGTTGAGCGCTGTCTTAGTGAAGATTATCGCACTCACCGAGTCACAACAAGAAGCCGAGCTCAAAGCAGAAGCAGAGGCTCAATTGACATTTTTGAGTAATTCGGTCTTGGCTTATGATGAGCAATTGAAAACGTTGAACGAGCAACTACAAACAGAGATTGCCAACCGCAAGCACATCTTGGAAGGGCAGCGGAAAGAGCTGCAGCAACGCATCGACGAGATTCGCGGGAACCCGCAATTCCTAAAACTTCAGGTCGGTGAGCAGAACGCTACGCTCCAAGGTGCTCTACTCAAACAAGAGTTTGCGACCCTCAATCAGCGTCTACTATCCATCGAAAGCGAGCTTCAGCAGCTTGATTCCCAAGGACGAAGTCTCTTCCCTGATATTAACGCACGCTTTAAAGACCTTGAAGAAGGACGCATAAATCTCTTGACACTTGTCTCTAGAGATCGGCAAGCGATGGCCTCCAATTGGAAAACTGTCTCGGTCGTGAGCGCTCCCTATGCCTCCGAGTTCCCGGTCGGCCCGAAGCGACTCTTAAATCTCTTGATCGCTGGAATTTTGGGGACCTTGCTGGGGATGTTCTTGGCATTGTTCAGTTACTATCTACAGGCCTCGGTCGCCCGCCCCGCCGAGAAATAAGAGATTCACATTCGGTCCGAATCGAGTAAACTAGAAGGCATGGTTACCGAACTACGTGCCTACTTGGCACGACTCAACCGATGGAGTCGACAATCGGTCAACCATCGCATTTTTGCGGCAGCTGTCGTTGTGGGTGGGTTTACCCTGCTTACAAAGGTTGCCGCCTTAATCAAGGATTTGGTCGTCGCAAATCAATTTGGGACCAGCGATACCCTCGATGCGTTTCTCATCGCTTACTTATTGCCATCGTTCGCTATCAACTTGATTGCCGGTTCATTCAATGCGGCTTTCATCCCGACATATATCCAAATCCGTGAACGCGAAGGGCCAAGGGCTGCTCAACGTCTGTTTTCGAATGTCGTCGTCTGCAGCACAGTTTTGCTACTTGGTGTCTCCCTTCTGTTGGCCTTGCTCGCGCCGTACCTGCTCCCGCTGATGGGGATTAGTTTCAGTCAGGAGAAATTGGCTCTCACGCGATCGCTCTTTCTGGTCTTGCTCCCGATGCTGGTAATTACCGGCTTGGCTACGATCTGGACGGGCATCCTGAATGCCGGGCAACGCTTTGCTCTCGCGGCCATGGTGCCGATGGTGACTCCGACGGTGACGTTCCTTCTGCTTCTCTTGGTAGGTAAGACCTGGGGAGGGTATGCGTTAGCAGTCGGGACTGTGGGCGGGCTTACTCTCGAAGCAACGTTGCTTGCCTGGAGCCTGCAGCGCCATGGAGTATCGCTTGTGCCGCGCTGGTATGGCATGGATGTGGCCACCAAACAAGTGTTGCACCAATACGCTCCGATGATTGCCGGGGCCTTCTTACTCGGAAGTACACCACTGGTAGATCAATCCATAGCGGCTTCGTTGGGAAGCGGGAGCGTCGCAGCGCTGAATTACGGTAACAAAATAGTTGTCCTTCTGCTCAATATAGGCACAATGGCCTTGGGCACGGCTGTGCTTCCGCATTTTTCGGAGATGGTGGCCGTCGGAAATTGGACCGGCGTTCGACATACGCTCACGACATACACCCGGCTAATCGTGATCGTCACGCTTCCCTTGACGTTGGGGCTTATGTATTTCTCCGAGCCATTGATACGATTGCTCTTCGAGCGGGGGGAGTTTAGGGTCTCTGATTCGACTTTGGTAGGGCACATCCAGACGCTCTATTTACTGCAGGTACCCTTCTTCACGTTAGCCATTCTGAGAGTGCGTCTCATTTCATCCTTAAGAGCAAACCGAGTGCTCATGTGGGGAGCGGCGATCAGCTTTTTCTTGAACATTCTGTTGGATCTCATTTTCATGAGATGGTGGGGAGTTGCTGGTATTGCCCTATCGACTTCTACGGTTTACTTCGTCTCGTTCTGCTACTTGCTCTTTATGTCCTTGCGCCTATTGAAAAAAGTGGAGGATGAATACCGACTAGGGTAGTGAAATCTTGTAGAAATAGATAGAGTGTTAAGGGGCCAAGCAGATCATGCCTGGCCCCGGTTGATTCCGTCCTGTCAGCCTATTTTGTTTTGTCCTGGATCACCTGATGATTCTCATAGCCCTTGCGCACACCTTGGACTAGATAGTCGAACTGGCCGCTCTTACCCTGAGCTTCCTGCACGACGATCTGCTTGGTATTCAATTGCACTACATAAAGCTGCAGCCATTCGCCCCGCGGGGTGAGCTGGATCGTGAGACCCGGGCCGAGCAGCATCTGCCCGTCCCCCTGTATTCTCTCCTGCTATCAGACAGGTTACCGCAAAGTCACCAAAACAGTGATGACTCCTTTGCCCTGTTCCAATGAGCCCAGCGCCTTGCCCAAGACAGCTCCGAAGCACTGGAGCTTGTCTGTGCACTTCATGGCATAGCCGGGGGTGTTAGAGGTGGTCAGCATATCTCCGGCATGGATCGTGCCATTCTCTGCGCTGACTTTCACTGGTACGATGCCTATGACGGCCACCGGCACTCGTGCCTTGCCCGAGGGCTTTTCCGTCGCCTCGATGCCTTTTTCTGCGATTTCGGTGTCGCCGAGGAAGCCGGGTTTGGTCGAGTAGACTCCTGCTAAGTTCGTGGCGTAAGCCTGTGTCGCTTTGATGAGTTTGCCGTCGGTACCGATGACCAGGACATCGCCGGGCTCGAAGTCTGTTTTCGACCCAGCGACTTCCATCATCTCAGCGAAATCCGCAGGGCCGCTGAAGGAGCCATCGGCGAGGACGTTTCCACTGTTGGTCACCTGAAACCTCAAATTCCCACCGGAAGCGAAGGCTTTAATTAAGTCGCCAGAACCTCCGATGTTGTCCAGAACCAAGGCAGAGTCCGTGCCATGGGTGCGCCCCCAGAGGGCGATGCCGCTGCCGGTGGAGAAGTTCTCAGCGAAGACAGCAGGGCTATTGATACCGACACCAGCGTTGCTCTGGAAGACCCCACCTGAGCAGTCTGCTGTGAAGGTGCAATTGCTGCTTGCTGTTGTGAGGCTTAAGCCCTGCACACCTGCACTAGTGGTGCTTCTGCCAAACACGCCTATAAGAGCTATCGCTCTCGCCACGCACGCCAAAATTGGTGTTGCTGAGGCCATACACGCCTGTTTGGGTATTGCTTAAGCCAACCACGCCAGAGCTGCCGCCGCTTTCCCCCACGATTGCATCTGATCCACCACAGCCTAGTCCAGCGCTTGATTGCAAGACATGCAGCTTTGCGCAGGGGCCGGTAGTGCCAATACCAGCATTGCCACTACTATCGATGAGGAACACCGCATCAGCATTGCTGTTTATGGTATTCCTCACCATAAATGTTCCCCCGCGCGCTCCGGTGTAGTCCATCACGAAACTGCCATACTTCACATCCGAGATCAATTGCGCCACTTTGGTTGAGCCATCGAAGAAGCCAAATGCTGGAAAGTGGTAAGAGTTTCCGGCAGCGCTGATAAGATCTACCTCATTACCTATGCCAGAATTGGTTTGTTGAACCGTGATACCGTTGCTAACTCCACCGGAATTGGTACCGATCCAGAGGTTATTGTCCACTGTGAAGGGACCGCCTGAGTGATCGAAGATACCGGAGTGTTCAGGCTGGACCTTGTTGTTAGCTACCTGTCCCACGGTCGGTAGGGTTAAAGCGGGAGCTACCCCGCCCTTGCCGCGCACGACGGCGATCTTGCCTATCCCCTTTTTGCTACCGTCAACACTGATCGTGTAAAGATAGACCCCACTGGCGATCTGAGCAGTATTCCAATCCAGGGTCTGCGCTTTCACTGAGCCTGAATCAAAGAGTTTCTGACCTGACAACGACAAGATCTCCACTCGTAGTTCTTGGACCTCTCCCTGGACAGCAAAGCGGACTACATCTGCGTAAGGGGTAACTGTCAAGCTCGTCGGAGAAGCCAGAGCGCTCAGTCCTAGCCCCAAGAGTGCTACTACTCCTAACAACTGCACGAACTGCTGCTTATACTAATTTGTCATAGGAATGTCTGGATAGAGTGGAGACCCCTGAGCCACCAGGGATAAGCGGTCAAGCATCGCAATTGCGCCGGTGCTTCCCAATAGGGGCGCAGCGCTTCTCCCAAGGCTTGCTCCAGCGCC
>JACOSB010000124.1 GCA_016179105.1 Candidatus Acetothermia bacterium | reverse complement strand
GCTTTGGGGGAAGCGCTGCGCCGCTTTTGGGAAGCACCGGCGCACTTGCGATGCTTGACCGCTTATCCCTGGTGGCTCAGGGGTCTCCACTCTATCCAGACATTCCTATGACAAATTAGTATAACAGTTTCGAGCTGAAAGAAAGGCGGCAACCTGAAAGCCCCGAGCGTGCCTCGGGGCTTTCAGACGCAGATGGTCCTTATTCGTCCATCCTATTCAGAAGGTTAACTGCACTGATCCCTTCAGGTTCAATTGTACGCGATTCTTGGAACCACCCTTCTGTTCCAGCTTGCCCGTCAAGCTCACCTGGAACGTGCCATTCACTTTTCCCTTGTCCAGGGTTAAACCCGTGATAGTTCCTCGCAATACGACCTCACCAGGCTTCGTGCCCTGCAATTTGCCTTGAATGTCGATCGTGCCCTTCTTGCTGTCGATATGAGCCTCGACTTTGCTGAAGTTGTAGGTGGTCTCGCCAACGGTGAGCGACCCCGTCGCGTCCTTCAGCTTGATGATCGGGGAAGAGCCATCGGTCTCTGCTTTCCCTGACAGGGAGAGACTGGCGGTCTGACTCGCTGTTTGCACTACGCCTGTGCCGCCAGCGATGAGAGAGAAGATTCCTAAGAGCCTCCCGTGGTTACCGGCTTTCTTCGAGTCAGGGTCACCGTGGTTGCCCGGACCTTTGTCACCACTGTTCAGATCGGGCACGGACGACTGCGGATTACCCATGCCGGACGTGCTCTGGTCCGGTGCTGGATTTACTCCATCTGGGCTCGGAGCGGGGGAAAGGAACCCTTGCGAGCATCCCGCTGCCAAGACGGCCAACAGCCCGAGAGCGGCGAAAAATAACAACCTCTTCTTCATCATAAACGCCATCCTCCTGAGTCTAGAATTTAGTGTCCTACCGTCGCTATTAGTGTAGAGGGGAGAAGGTGAAAATTCTGTGAAGCGGAGGTAACTTTGAGGTAACTTTGAGGTGGAAATGGCTATATGAATTTTTCTTCGGCAAAGGAGATTGACAGGCGCACTTCAAATAAATGCACGAATGTAAAAAAAGTGAAATTGGTCAATATTGCTTATCTGGTGGGTGGTATAGGATTTGAACCTATGACCTTCTGCACGTCAAGCAGACGCTCTTCCGCTGAGCTAACCACCCAAACGAAGTGCTGCGGTTCTGAAGTGTTGCTGTGCTGCGGTTAACTGCAGTACGGCAGCACCTCCTAACGGCAGCACTTTGTTGGAGGCGGCGACCGGAATCGAACCGGTGTATTGTGGTTTTGCAGACCACTGCCTTACCACTTGGCTACGCCGCCAAAGCTGTTTATTATATCCTAGCTGCCAAAACCCGTCAACCAAATGAGCACTTTTGAGACAGTTCGCTTGATCTTCTTAGCCATCTTCGGTTAATCTGTACACGCCGTTCGTTGTGCTTGATGGAAGGATAGGGGCTATTCTGGATGGAATTGATTGTACTCAGTGTTCGAGTGAAGAGAGAGGAGAAAGCATGAAAAAGCTTCTGTCGTTGGCCGTACTCGCTATGGTCTTATTCAGCACCGGCTCCGGCGTCAGCCTTCCCTTGGAAGGCACTTCGGGAGCGTTGCTCACGATCTACAATAGCGATGCTGCTCTGATCGAGGAGCAACGCGCGTTCAACCTCACGCAGCCCGAAGAGACAGTCGAGCTCCAAGGGATCACCCGCGGAGTGATTCCGGACTCGATCAACTTTAAGCCCGACAATCTCTCCGTCGCGGTCATGCAGCAGGAATTTGTCTATCAGCCGGTCAATCGTGAAAGGCTTTTAACATCTTATGTTGGCCATGAGATCGAGGTCGTTATCCCGCGCACGTTTGGAGCAAAAACATATCGGGGCACACTGCTAAGCACCGAAGACGGGCTAGTGCTCCAAGAGAGCTCGGGGAAAGTACAAATCTTGCCTATGGATGCGGAAATCACCCTCCCGCAAGCTCCGGAGTTGGCCACCAAGCCGACATTGCGTTGGCTGGTTCATTCGGATGTCATCGGCGAAGTCCGTGGAGAGCTCAGTTACTTAACCGGCGGTCTCAACTGGAACGCATCATACAATGCTGTGCTCGACGAGACCGAGACCAAGATGGATGTAAGCAGCTGGGTCAGCATTATGAATAGTACCGGCGTTACTTTCCAGAATGCACGGCTGAATCTGATTGCGGGTCAATTGCAGCGCCAGCAACCTCAGCCGGTTTCGCTCGCCCCTCAAGCGGAGAAAGTTGCGGCGGCGCCCCAAGCTAGTGCACAATTTGAAGCTCCCACGACTGCGTTCGAATATCATCAGTATGCCCTCAAACGCCCGGCTACTCTGAAAGACAACCAGCAGTCTCAGCTGGGATTCTACAGCGCCAGCGCTGTCCCGGTTGACAAACGCTATGTGCTCGATAGCAACCGGGGTGAAAAAGTGTGGGTGATGTTCGACGTGGTGAACTCTGAACAGAACAATCTTGGATTGGCGCTTCCTGCTGGCCTTGTACGGGTGTACAAAAGAGATATGAACGGGATTCAGTTGGTCGGCGAAGACAAGATCGACCACTGGGCCAAGGACGAAAAAGTCACGCTCACCGTCGGCGCAGCATTCGATCTGAAAGCAGAACGCAAGATGACCGATCATCAACTGGTGAGCCGCGATGATAAGGGACACGAAGTCTATCGCGATACGATCGAGATCACGCTACGGAACCGGAAAGACCAAGCTTCTCAGATTGAAGTGATTGAGCATCTGCCCGGCTACTGGAAAATGTTAGCTCATAGCTTAGAGTTCGAGAAGCTCGATGCCAACCGCGTACGCTTCCATGTGCTGGTTCCTAAGGGAAGCGAAGCCAAACTCACATATACGGTGGAGTACACGTACTGATGGTTGACCTAAAAGATATAGACACGCAGCCGCTGGACCCGAATTTTATCTATCTTCCGGAGGCGCAGGCGAAGTATCAGAAAGCGATCGAGGTCTCATTGCGAGACATTCCGGTCATTAACGGAGTGATCGACTTGGATTCGCTCTGGTTGGAGTGTGCGCTCCCGAAAGATTTGATCATTGAGATTTTTAAGACCCGCGAGATTGAGTTGCCGCTGAACGTGGAGAAAGTGATCGCCAACAAAGGACAAGTTCTAGCCGAACGTAAGGCCGCGCCACCGGAGGAACAGCCGCTGTGAGCGAGACCACCGCGATTCGCTTCGGCACAGACGGCTGGCGGGGGGTGATTGCAAAAGACTTTACGTTTGCCAACGTGGCGCGCGTCGCTAGCGCGATCGCTCAGTTTTTGGTGAGCAAGGAGCGTAGAGCGCTCGACGTGTACCATCGCTGGGGCGTAGAGTACAGAGGCCCCGAACGCGGCGTCGTGGTTGGCTACGATACGCGTTTTCTCTCCCGAGAGTTCGCAATCCACTTGGGGCAGATCTTGCAAGATCATAAAATTCCGGTGCTAGTCTCAAAAGAGACCGTACCGACGCCGGCGCTCTCGTATGCTATCCGCGAGCACAAAGCCGCTGCCGGCGTGATGATTACCGCCAGTCACAACCCCGCGGAGTACAACGGGATCAAAGTGAAGTTAGATTACGGAGGACCCGCACCGCCGCAGGCGACGCAGATCATCGAGAAGCTCTTGCCTAGCGAAGTTCCAGAGCCTAAGACGTCCGAGCATGAGCTAAACTTCGTCGATTTTCGCAAAATTTATCTCGCTCGCGTGCGCCAGATAATTGACGTTAAATTGCTCAAGAATGCGCCACTCTTTGTGATGGTGGACGCAATGTACGGCTCGGGACGTGGCTATCTTGCAGAGCTTCTCAAAGATTTAGAGATTCGGTATGCACTGGTCCGCGGTGGAGATAACCCTCGCTTTGGAGGAAAAAACCCAGAGCCGATCGAGAAAAATCTGTCTCCGTTGCGCGCGGTGATGGCGAGTGAGAAGCTCCGAAAGAAGTCTCGCGAGTTTCTCGTTGGTGTAGTAACCGATGGCGACGGCGATCGCGTCGGAGCGATGGACGAGTTGGGACAAGTCATCGACTCACATCGGTGCTTTGCTCTGATTTTGAGACATCTTTTATCTAAAGGCTGGACTGGGAAAGTCGTCAAATCGTTTACTCTTTCAGATATGGTGGATAAAATCTGTGTGAAGCATCGAATAGAAATGGAAGAAGTCCCGGTCGGTTTCAAATTCGCCTGTGAGAAGATGATACGAGAAGACGTTTTAATGGGCGGCGAGGAAAGTGGCGGTTTTGGGATCAAGCATCATATCCCCGAGCGTGACGGGATTTTGATGTCTTTACTCTTACTGGAAATTGTCGCTAAGGCTGGAAAGCCGGCGAGTCAAGTGGTAGAAGACCTGATGCAAGATGTAGGCTATCACTATTATGACAGGCGGGATTTGCATCTAGAGACTGGTCTCGAAATTGTGGATCGAGTGAAGCGCAAGCCTCCGAAGGAGATCGCAGGGTTTAAAGTACAAAAGATCGAGTTACTCGATGGGATTAAGCTTAGATTCTCGCATGGCTGGCTCTTGATGCGGGCGAGCGGGACGGAGCCATTGCTGAGACTTTACTGCGAGATGGACACTCCAGAGAAAGTCAAAATAATCCTGGACGAAGCCGAGCGCTTCGCCCAGGGCGAGATGGAATTGTGGGTGAAATGAGGGACAAATATGAAAAATTCTTTTCCCAAGTTACAATCTTCAATCTTAGACACGATCGGCAACACGCCTATCGTACGTCTGCAAAAAGTCGTTCCCCCCGGCAGCGCTGATGTCTTCGTGAAGCTAGAATATTTTAGCCCCACCGGCTCTTATAAAGACCGCATGGCACTCGCAATGATCGAAGAAGCTGAAAAACGCGGCGACCTACGTTCCGGTATGACCGTCGTCGAGTACACGGGAGGCAGCACAGGCTCTTCGTTAGCTTTGGTCTGCGCGGTCAAGGGATACAAATTCAAAGTCGTCTCGTCCGATGCGTTTTCGCAAGAAAAACTCAAAACGATGCGTGCGCTTGGGGCTGAACTCTTCATTGTGCCGAGCGAAGGCGGAAAGATCACGCCCGATCTGGTTCCACGCATGATCGAGCAAGCCAAGAAATTTGCCGAATCGCAAGAGACTTACTTTACTTACCAGCATCGCAACAAAGATATGGTCAAGGGCTACGAAAAAATGGGTTTGGAGTTGCTGAAGCAAGTCGAGGGACCGATCCATGCGTTCTGTGGCGGTGTCGGCACGGCTGGGATGCTGATGGGGGTTGGCAAAGCGTTGAAAGAAGCGAAAAGTCCCGCACGTATCGTTGCGCTGGAGCCAGCTACGTCGGCAGTCATCTCAACCGGAGTGGCGGGCTCGCACCGTATCGAGGGCATCGGAAGCGGCTTCATTCCCCCGATTCTCGACAAGAATTATTACGACGAAGCGCGAGCTATTGACGAGACCGAAGCGCGTCAAATGGCTAGGCGCTTGGCCAAAGAAGAGGGCATCTTTGTTGGAACTTCTTCGGGATTGAATGTCGTGGGCGCTCTGCAATTGGCCCGAGAGTTTGGACCGGGACATACGGTCGTGACTGTCGCTGTCGATACAGGGCTCAAATATCTCGCGAGCGATCTGTACGAACTTTGAAGTCTCTGTGCGCTCAAAGCAGCACGAGTTTGCTAAAATTGCACAGCGTCTTCGTCTCATTTGGACTTAGGACCTTGACAGCCAGTTTCTATTTTGTCATAATTTTCTAGTGAATCGTATGAGTTTTGCGAATTCTAGAGTCGTTCTTATCCAATCGTCAGCGAAGTTGCTGGCACTGCTGCTCCGTGCCTAGCGCACGGAATCTTTCACCATTACCATTTGCTATAAGCCGATTCGTTCGCGAGAATACCTTAGGGGCTGTTCGCGAACAGCCCCTACAAGAACATATTGCGAAATGCAGATGAGGTGCACTTATGCCAAGAATTGCCAAATACGACTTTAAGAAGATCGAAAAACGTTGGAAAGATTATTGGCAGAAGGAAGGCTTTTTCAAAGTCGATAACGCTGACGCCAATAAAAAGTTTTACTATTTGAATATGTTCCCGTATCCATCGGGAACGCTCCATGTCGGGCACGGGCGCAACTATATTATTGGAGACGCGTTTTCTCGCTACAAGAAGATGCGTGGCTTCGATGTGCTCAATCCGATGGGTTTTGATGCTTTTGGGCTCCCGGCCGAGAACGCGGCCATTGAGAACAAGACCCATCCCCGTGAGTGGACGATCGCCAACATCGAAGGCATGAAAAAACAATTCTATGAATGGGGCATCGTCTACGACTGGGACCGCGAAGTGCGTACCTGCGAGCCCGATTATTATCGTTGGAACCAGTGGCTCTTCATTCAGTTCTATAAACGAGGGCTTGTCTATCGCTCCGAATCGTTCGCGAACTGGTGCACCGGTTGCGAGACCGTCTTGGCCAACGAACAAGTGATCGATGGGCGCTGCGAGCGCTGCAACTCCGCGGTCATTAAGAAAAAGTTGACCCAATGGTATTTCAAGATCACGCAGTATGCCGAACAACTCTTGAACGATTTGGAGAAACTCCAGTACTGGCCGGAGCGCGTGCGCAAGATGCAGTTCAACTGGATTGGGCGTAGCGAAGGCGTAGAAGTCGAATGGACGATCAAAGATTCTGGGAAGAAATTCCGGACGTTTACGACTCGCCCGGATACGATCTTTGGTGTTACATTCATGGCGCTCGCGCCGGAGCATCCATTGGCCGAAGAGTTTATCACCCAAGAGACTAACTCTCAGCGAAAACGCGAGATGCAAGAATTTGTACAGAAGTCACTCCAAGAGGGCGAGATCATGCGCGCGGCCGCCGATGCCGAGAAGAAAGGCATTTTCACGGGACGCTATGTCATCAACCCCATGAACGATGAAGCCGTCCCGATTTACATCGCGAACTATGTCTTGATGGAATACGGTACGGGCGCAGTGCAAGGTGTGCCCGCACACGACCAGCGTGATTTTGACTTTGCCAAAAAGCACGGAATCAAGATTCGTTGCGTCATCGATGCTCCTGAAAATCAGGGTGAAGTCAATTCCCTCTCGAAGGATAAGGGGCGCTGGGAATCGGAAGGCGGCGCTCCTCGCCAGAAAGAACTCCAGGCTGCTTATGAAAGCCACGGCTGGCTCATCAACTCCGGAGAGTTTAATGGAATCCCGTCGCAAGAAGCGTTCCGCAAGATCGGCGAGCACTTGAAGAACCGCGGCCAGGGCAATTTCTCGGTGAAGTATAAATTGAGAGATTGGTTGATCTCGCGCCAGCGCTACTGGGGCGCGCCAATCCCGATGATTCACTGTGAAAAATGTGGGATCGTGCCTGTGCCGGAGAAAGATTTGCCCGTACTCTTGCCCGACGTGCCTTTTATTGGGAAAAAAGGCTTGGCCGAGATCCCGGAGTTCTATAATACAAAATGCCCGCAGTGCAAAGGCCCGGCCAAGCGCGACACGGACACGATGGATACGTTCGTCGACTCGAGCTGGTACTTCTTGAGATACATTTCTCCCAAGGATGACCAGAAGCCGTTTGACACGAAGGATGTCAACCGTTGGTTACCGATCGATCAGTACGTCGGCGGCGTCGAGCACGCAATTTTGCACTTGATGTACTCGCGCTTCTTCACCAAAGCCCTTCGCGACATGGGCATGTTGAACTTTGACGAGCCGTTCGCGCGACTCTTCACACAGGGCATGATCGAGCATAAATCGTATCGATGCTCTGAGCACAACTGGATTTTGCCGCAAGAAGTAAAAGAGGGCAATCGCTGCCCGCATTGCAATCGGCTCTTGCAAGTGGATATGCACAAGATGTCCAAGTCCAAGCTCAACGTCATCTCGCCCCAAGAAGTGATCGATCAGTATGGGGCCGACACCGAGCGCATCTACACGCTCTTCATGGGCCCACCGGAGCGTGACATCGAGTGGAGCACCGAAGGCGTGCGTGGCTCGTTCAGATTCTTGAACCGCCTTTGGACCTTGGTCTTGAAGCACGCGAAAAAAGCATCTGAGGCCAAGGGCCATATTAAAGTTGGAGAGTTCACGGGCGCTGAAAAGAAAGTTTGGCACAAGCTTCATGCGACGATCAAGGCCGTGAGCGAAGACATTGAGGGCTTTCACTTTAACACGGCCGTCTCGTCCGTGATGGAGTTGGTGAATGAGATTACGGTTTATACAGAAACACAAGGCAAGAAAGCGAATTACGCGTTGGTGAAACGCGCCTTCGATGACTTGGTCTTGATTATTTCGCCGTTTGTGCCGTTTGTGGCCGAAGAGCTCTGGCGACGCTTGGGCCATGACGATGCAGTGCTTAAGCAGCGCTGGCCGGAGTACGATACGCGCGCCATCGAGTCGGTTGATAGAGAGATCGTTATTCAAGTCAACGGGAAAGTGCGCGATCGCATGGTGCTCTCTCCGGAGATCGCCGAGAACCGTGTTGAGCTTGAGAAGCGCGCTGTGGCGCAGATTCAGAGCCGATTGGATGGGCAGACGGTGCAAAAGATCATCGTCGTGCCGGGCAAATTGGTGAATATTGTTGTGAGATGAATGATGCCGTTGTAGGGGCGAGGTAACCTCGCCCCTACAACTATGGAGAAACAAAAAATGCCCACATCACAAGAAATGCTCATTGTCCTCAACAAGGACGAAGATTCTGTCTCATTTATCGCTGTGCCGAGCGGCGAGACGTTGAAGAAGATTCCCGTGGGCAAGAATCCGCATGAAGTAGGCGTAAGCCCGGATCAAAAAATTGCTTATGTCTCAAACGCTGGCGGCAATACGATTTCCGTGATTGACGTGGTTATGATGAAAGAGACAGAGCGCTTGGAGCACCCGGACTTTCAATTCCCACATGACATTAGGATCACGCCCGACGGCAAAAAAATGTACGTTGCTGTTACATATGCGCATAAAATTTTCGTCTATGAGCGCCCAACACACAAAGTGCTGAAAATCATTCCAACAGGGCAACGGCTATCTCATATGCTCGCGCCCACGCCGGACTGGAACTTTATCTATATTCCCAATATCCAGAGCAACACGCTCAGCGTGCTCGACATGAAGAAAAACGAAATTGTGAAGCACATTCCCGTCGGCAAAGGACCAGAGGGCGTCGCTGTGCATCCCAGTGAGAAATTTCTCTACGTGGCGAACCAGGACGATAACAATCTGTATGTGCTGAGCACGGAGCATCACGGGATCCTCACGCGGCATCCGTTAGGGACCTGCCCCGTGCGCATGGTTTTCAGCCCCGACGGAAAGTACGCGTTCGTGCCCAATCGCGAGTCGCACGATCTCTCCATCGTGGATTGTTCACGGCATTGGGAGATCAAGAGAATTCCCGTCGGCCGCTGGCCGGGCGGAGTTGTCTTCGATAGAATTGGGAAATTCGCCTATGTTGCCAACAACAAGACGAACGATATTTCTGTGATTGATGCCGCTACGCTCAAAGAAGTTAGTCGCTTCGATGCCGGAATTCATCCCGACGGCATCGCATACGTCGGCTAACTCTTCTTTGGTTCTTGACTTTGTGAGCTCATGCGCAGTTCTCGTTCTGCCAGCGTCTTCATGATGATGTCTCGCACGAGCGCGGGTTTACGAATGCCGAAGAGCACTTCATGCGTTCGGGTCTTTGGCACCTGGATGGTGTGCCCTCCAGTGACCGTGATGCCCACCGTGGGATGTCCAAAGACTTTCCATTGTTTGCCCGCTGTACCTGAGACGGCCGCAAAATCCGAACCCATCCCGATCCCTGAGCCTGTTAAGGGAATAACCGTTCCATAACTGAAGATACGCCCAATCACGTGCCGATCTAATTCTAGGTCATTCACTTTGTTGAGCGGGACGGTGCGTTCATCGGGAGCGAAGATGCCCGCGTGCGTAAAAATGCGCGCATTGGTCACGATGTAGCGATGGCTGCGCCGATAGATTTCAGCAGAGATCAATCCGGCAAGGCCGAACACTGCCAAGATAAGAAGTTCCACGTGATTGATAAGCCATCCATTTTCAGGAAGATATTGCCACGGCACTCGCAGAAGAAAATGCTTTACGCCGATCGCGATCGCGAGTCCTAGCACGCTGTTGATCACGTAGCGCAAGTTGAGTTTCAGAAAAGAGTAGATGGCGGCAGGGCCGAGAATTAGCACTGCAAGGACAATGTAGAACGTTGTTAAGTTGTTCGTCAGAAAGTCGTCACGCAATAGTAGCAAAACATCCGCCAGCACAAAGAGATAAAAACTGGGGAAATAAAACTGAGTGTAAGCCAAAGGAAAAGGCCGAGTATCGACGAGCACTTTTTCATTTGGAGCCAGCTCGAACGGTAACCCGGCATTGACTCCCCTGGTTGTTTGGGTCTGGTTCGCCATGTATTCCTCCTCAAATGTTTTCTATTATGTCTCGGCACGCCGATATTTCCGGTACAAATAGGCGCGTCGCGCAATCACAGCGCTCAACGAAAGAAGGAGCAATGCGGCGGGCAATAATTGAGGTGTGACAATGCCCTTGCTCTGCTTCAGAAAATCTTGCACATATCTTTCGAAGACGATCGCTCCGATCCAGATCAAAACCCCAATGGGCGTTCCCTTAACGATGATCTCACCCGCAGCTTTGTCAACGCTAATCTTCTTAAAGGCTTCGCGCACAACACCCAGAGCTATGCCGACTCCGAGTGCTGCCATCAAGATCGCTATATTGAAGAGACTATTGAATGGGAGTTTTGTCAGGCTTCCGTAACTCAAAAAGATCATGAGTGCAGGGATGATCCACATGCGAGAAACGCTCATGCGCGACTCGCGCAATTGGCTGAGGACAAGGAGCACAATAATAGCCAACACTGCCAAGAAAATGATATTGAGTACCATAGCGATCTCAACCCCTCCATAAAATAACACAAACTCAATCGGGTTGTCTAATTTCGCACTTGACAAAGCTCCTTCAGCAAGCTTAAGATGTCACAAAATGCTGCAAAGCTAAAACCCAAAGGAGAAGCTATGCGATATGCGCGTCTCAGTGTAGTCGGCTCGCTGCTATTGGCGTTGGTCTGGACGTTGGCCGCCGTTGATTTTTCTCAAGCTCAACCCAAGGTCATTAAACTCGGAGCCACGATTGCCCTCACCGGCAGCGCCTCCTCGACCGGCAAACTCTACGTCGATGGCCGGCAGTTGGGCTTGGATACCCTGAACAAGCCGGAGAACGCCATCAAGATCGGAAACGATACTTATCAGATTCAGTTGGTGCAATATGATGACCAGAGCGATGCGAACTTGGCCGTGCGGCTCTACGAAAAGCTCGTCACCGAAGACAAGGTTGATTTCTTGATCGGACCGTATACCAGCGGTATCGTCATTCCCACGAGCGCTGTGGCCGAGAAGTACAATATCCCGATGGTTCAGGGTGGCGGGGCCTCGACCAACATCTTCACGCGCGGCTTCAAGAACGTCTTTGGCACACTTCCCCCGGGGCAAGATTATCACAAAGAAGCAGTCAAGATGTTCGCAGCCGCCGGCTATAAGACCATGGCTCTGATCTACGCCGATGACGCTTTCAGCACCGATGTCGGCGCGGGCACTCGTAAATATGCCGAACAAGCCGGTTTTAAGATCATCATCGAGGAAAAATATAAGAACAATGAGACACAATTTAGCTCGTTGGTCGCCAAGATCAAAGAGGCCAATCCCGATGTAATCATGAGCGCGAACCACTTTGGAGAAGCCGTCGCGTTCGTGCAACAGGCCCGAAGCAGTGGCTTGGATAAAGATATGGTCTTCACCGTCGGGGTCTCCGACCCGAACTTCGTCAAGACCTTGGGGGCAGCCGCCGAACGTGTCTTCGGCGTGGAGCCGTGGGTGCCCACTCTAAAATCCGCCTGCGGCCCTATCTTCAATTGCGCGAGCGACTATGCCAAGCTCTTCGAGACGGGTAAGGACAAGAACGATGCACAGGTCTTCAAGGGATTTGGATATACACCCGAGTATCACAATGCCAACGGCACGATCGAACTTCTGACCTATAAGTACGCGATCGAGAAGGCCGGCTCTCTCGATAAAGACAAAGTACGAGAGGCGCTGAAGGCGATCTCGTTTGACTCGTTCTACGGCCCGGTAAAATTCAGCGTGAATGGCCAAATCGACAAGAGTCTGGTGGTCATCCAAATACAGAACGGGAAAGCAGTCTCGGTCTCCCCGGACGCCGATGCTGTCTCGAAGCCCATCTTCAAAAAGACTCAATAATCTCTAAGCATTCAAGGGCGGAGTTTGCTCACTACTCCGCCCTTCGCTTCTTTACTCGCTGATGTATGAGACAATCCTGAATGGACTCTTGCTGGGCGGCGTCTATGCGCTGATGGCGCAGGGCATGGCGCTCGTCTGGGGAGTGATGAACGTCGTCAACATCGCCCACGGCGCGCTCATCGTTTTAGGGAGTTACCTGACGCTCTGGGCGTTTCAGTATTGGGGACTCGATCCCATCATTGCGATGCCCCTCTCAATGGTTGCGCTCTTTGTTTTCGGTTATATCATTCAACGAACGCTCATTAACCGAGTCGTGCGCGCCGAGATTTTTTTCACTCTGCTGGTCACCTTCGGCTTAGAAATATTAATGATGAACCTGATGGCCTGGGGTTGGACGGTCGATCCACGCCGCGTCAATCCCAGCTATTCATTCAGCGGCTTTTCCTTCGGGCCCCTGACAATCCCCTTGGTGCGCCTGGTAACTTTTTTCGTCGCCATCGCCATCACTCTCTTACTCTTTGTTTTTTTGCAAAAAACTCAGACAGGGCGCGCAATTCGCGCCACCGCTCAAGATTTGGATGCAGCTCGTCTGAGTGGGATTCCTGTCGTCCAAATTTATGGGATCACCTACGGGATCGGCGCCGCGCTGGCGGCGGCGGCCGGATCGCTCATGGCGATGCTCTCTTCTTTTACGCCTTACTCTGGAGGGCCGTTTACGCTGAAATCGTTCGTGATCTGTGTGCTGGGGGGGCTGGGAAACGCCTGGGGGCCGCTGGTGGGAGGACTTGTCCTGGGTGTGGTCGAAGAGGTGAGCTCGCGCTGGCTCGGCAGCACCTATCGCGATGCGGTCAGCTTCGGGCTGCTCGTATTGATTCTCTTGGTGCGCCCTTCGGGTTTGCTGGGCAGGCGCGAGTGATATGATAGATTCTCACAGACCCTCGGTGATTTTGGGTATTGCTCTAGCAATAGTTTCTTTCGCGATTGCTCTATCGGTGCCTTCTTGGGCAGACAACTTACTCTTACGCACGCTCACGGATTTTCTCAAGGTCGCTGCACTCGCGTGTGCATGGAACCTCATCGGCGGCTTCACAGGATACGCGTCATTTGGGAATGTGGCTTTCTTTGGGCTGGGCGCGTACGCGACCGGCGTTGCGATGGTCCAATTTCAACTGCCGTTTGCGCTAGGTTTGTTGGCAAGCGTCGGTGTCGCTCTTCTCTTCAGTCTTTTCTTGGGGTTGCCCGCACTGCGCTTGCGCGGGCATTACTTCGCCATCGCTACGCTAGGAGCAGCGGAGGCGACTCGTGAGATCGTTCGCAATTTGGAGATTGCGGGGGCGAACTCGGGCCTAGTCTTGCCCTTGGAGCGCAACGCTTCTCTTTTCTATTTTTCGGTGCTCACGGTTTTGGCTGTGACGTTAATAGTTGCATTTTGGATCGCGCGAACTCGCTTTGGGTATTCGTTGCTTGCGATTCGGGAAGACGAAGAAGCAGCGGCAGTCTGCGGCATCCACACGACCGGCTTTAAGCTCGCGGCGTTTGCGTTGAGTGCCGTTATTACTGGGCTGATCGGCGGGATTCACGCATACCAACTAACGTACATCGATCCCGAGGGCACCTTTGATGTGAAATGGACGGTGCAGATGATCGTGATGAGTGTGCTTGGCGGCGCCGGCACCGTCTGGGGACCATTGCTGGGAGCCATCTTGGTTTTTTGGCCGGCCGAATATCTCTCACGACTCTCGACGGGCTCGCCGGCGGCTCCGTTGATCGTCTTCGGTAGTGTGATTGTCCTGGGCGCGATCCTGTTGCCGCGGGGCTTGATGGATTTACGCAGCCGGCGCACACGTCTTGAGATACTGCACTATCTTCACAGTTTTTTGAGAATCCTAGGCGCTATGTTGCGTGCGCTTCGCGTGTAGGAGTGCAGCATGCTGCGCCCCTACAGAGAATAATCAGCGCACCAGGAATGAAAAGAAGATGCTCCGTGTCGAAGAGTTGACCAAAACGTTCGGAAAGATGACTGCGCTGGATCGTTGCTCTTTAAGAGTAGAGCGCGGTTCGATCACAGGGATTATTGGCCCCAATGGATCGGGGAAGAGTACACTTTTTAATTTGATCAGCGGCATACTCCCGGCGACATCGGGGCAAATCTATTTGGAGATAGATGACTCACGCGCTGTTGTGCTCAATAGAAAAGCGCCGTACCAGATCGCGCGCTTGGGCGTCGGGCGCACGTTTCAGTTGAATCGAGTCTTCAAACGACTCACGGCCTTAGAAAATCTGATGGCGGTCAAGTTCGATCGAAGCAGGGCTCTGGAGTTACTCGAATTCGTCGGCTTGTCTTCCCTCAAAGAGTTGCCGGCGGGGAATCTCTCGATCGGGCAGCAACGATTGCTGGAGATCGCGCGGGCGCTCATGCTGGAGCCCCAATTGGTCTTGCTGGATGAGCCAACGGCCGGTGTCAACCCCATGATGATTCAGAAATTATCTGAACATATCGCTCGGTTGCGCGAGCAGTTCGGCGTAACCTTTCTCATTGTGGAGCATCATATGCCCTTTTTGCTGGGGTTGAGCCATCACGTCGTTGTGCTGAGTGCGGGCCAGAAGATCGCCGAGGGAACGCCCGATGAAATTCGCAGCAACCCCAAAGTGATCGAAGCGTATCTGGGGGATGCGACGTGACTAACTTGCTCGAAGCGCGCGAAATTTTCGCTGGGTACGGCGAAATGGAGATTCTGCACGGTATTTCTATCAAGGCTGAAATGGGCAAGATCACCTGTCTCATCGGACCGAACGGTTCCGGCAAGTCAACGCTGTTGGCCACGCTCTTTGGCTTAGTAAAGCCGCGCGGGGGCAAGATCTTTTTTGAGAATCAAGAGATCACTCGACAAGACCCAAGGCATCTGCTGTGCCGAGGGATGGCGTTTGTCTTGCAAAGGCGTAGTGTCTTTCCGCAGATGACCATCGTCGAAAATTTGCAGCTAGGAGCGTACTTGAGGCGCGATGCCAAGATTCGCCAAGATATTGAGCGTGTGCTGTCTCTTTTCCCGGCGCTGGATAAAAAACGCCAACTTCATGCGGGCGCGCTGAGCGGTGGGGAACAGAGGATGTTAGAGCTGGCGCGGGTGATGATGCTCAACCCGCGCTTAATTTTGTTGGATGAGCCCTCGGCAGGATTGGCCCCCAAAATTGTTGACTCGATCTTTGAGCAAATTTACGATCTAAATCAGCACGGAGTCACGTTTGTGATCGTCGAGCAGAATGTGAGAAAAATTCTAAACGTAGCCAGTTATGGCTATCTCCTTGCCCAGGGGAAGATTGAACTGGAAGGCGAGTGCACAGAGCTCCAGCGAGATTCCCAATTGGTCAAGGCATATTTGAAGTAGGAGCAGACTTCTGTGTCTGCTCTGAAGAATTCGTCACAATCTGTCTCACGCGCTGGGCAATCTCTTCGGCGGAGAGTTTGCTGGTGTCGAATACGATGTGAGCGGGCAACTGCGCCGCCCACTCTTGCCCAGGCACGAGCATGCGCTCGTACAGCACTTCTAAATTTTCTGTGGGACGTAAGCGCTTTGCGAGTCGCTCACGCAAGATCTCGAGCGGCGCTTCGAGCTTCACCACCGTTAAATGTTTGAACGACTGAGTTTCGAGCAAAGCCCAAAGCTCTCGATCGTGCTTTACGCCGGTCAAAATCACCGAGTCATCGGGCGCTGTGCTGGGAGTATCGAGCGCGCGCAACAGCCTGACAAACGCTTCCCAAGCGAGAGATTCATCTTTGTGAAATCGGCGAAAATCTCCTACGGGTATGGCCTTGATGCCCGTCTGCTGCGAGAGTAATTTCGTGACCGTCTTCTTGCCGGTACAGGTGTTTCCGGCGAGTACTATAATCATGGTTTCATTCCAAAGAGCTTGCGTAATTTCTCTTCGACGGTCGTTTGCAACCCTTGGGGAAGCTGACCCAACTCCCGGCGGATGACTGAAGTCGAGATTGTCATAAGACGATGCAAACTCAGCACAGAGGAGGCTTTTAGACCTGTTTGAGCAAAATGTGGATGTTGGGTTTCTAGAAGAAGGTCGGTCTCGAGTAGATTCTGAGGGATCTGACTGGAGATAAAAGCTACGACCACATGACGATGAAAGCCGATTGGATCAGTCAAGCAAACTACAGGTCGCACTTTGGTTGTCGTAAGATCATCAAAGGGGAACGACACCAACACGACTTTACCCTTGGTCATGGAAAGGTTTGCCGTCATTGAGCGTATAGATGTCTTCGGTAGGGTCGTTCAAGACGTCAAGAGCTGGGTTGGTCGCGACTGCTTTGAACCAAGCGGCTTCAGTAATTTCCTCGTCCTCAGGGATGAGAATGATCACACGCACGCGGCTGGGACCCGCGACAGGCAACGGCTCATCAAGCTGGAGTTGGTGTTCTTCGTTGACCGTTCCTGTAATTTCGATAGCTTTCATAACAATCCCTATCTTGCATTCTAAGCATAGAGCTGAGTTTTCGCAAGGAGCCTTCCTTGGAGAGCACACGAATAGGGAAAGGCATAGCAAGGCAACTATTACAAGTCGCCCGTTCGCCCATGAACGTTTGTTTTCACACAAATCATTCCTTATGCTGACTCTGTATGGGAATCATCACACTCTTGACCGATTTTGGAGCGGACAGCGGCTATCCGGCCGCGATGAAAGGCGTTATTTATGCGATCGCGCCGACGGCTACGCTCATCGACATCTCTCATGGAATCAAGCATCACGACGTTCGTGAAGGAGCATTTCTTTTGTGGATGAATATTCCCTTCTTTCCTAAGGGCACGGTTCACTGCGCAGTTGTTGACCCTAGCGTTGGCACAGCACGGCAGCCCTTGATCGTTCATGCTGGAGGGCAGCTCTTAGTTGGGCCGGATAATGGGCTTCTGATTCCTGCAGCCCGTCGGCTGGGTTCTACCGAAGTCTTTACGATCACCAACGAAAAATTTTACAGAAAGCCCGTCTCGCACACTTTCCATGGCCGAGATATTTTTGCCCCGATCGCCGCGCATTTGGCGAACAGTTTTCCTCCGAAGGAGCTGGGGCAACCTGTCGAAAAATTTGTGAAACTTTCTTTTGGTGAGGGTAGTCAGCAGGGCATGACGCTCAAAGGAGAGATAATTTTTGTTGACACTTTTGGGAATTTGGTGACGAGCATTTCTGCACAACTTCTGAACGCTTTCGCGCAATTGGGAGACCCGTTAGCATTGGAAGTCGGCTCTAAATCTGCGATTGTTCGTTTTTTAGAAACCTACGAGCAAGCCGATGAGAACGAACTGTGCATCACGATCGGAAGCCACGAGCAAGCAGAAATCGCCGTGAATTTAGGGAGCGCCGCCCAGCGTTTGCGTGCGCATCCTGGAGACGCCCTCACGCTACGCAAGAACCGATGAGCGAGATTCGGATCGACCCAGAGAAAATTTTTTATGAGCATCCATTTGCGCGTAGCATATTGACGAAGCTCGAAGCCGCGGGTTTTGAGGCTGTTCTCATCGGAGGCATAGTCAGAGACGCCGTGCGTGACCAGATCGATCCAGAGTACGAGTTCGATCCGATTGAAGTTGACGTAGCAACTTCCGCGCGCCCGGAAGAAATCAAGAAAGTTTTCAAGGGCTATACGTTGGTCGAAGTCGGAGAGGCCTTCGGCGTGCTCAAGATTATCAGCGACGACGGGATTCCGTACGAGGTCGCCACGTATCGCGTCGAGAGCGAGTACGACGGGCGCTGGCCCGGTAAAGTAGAGCTCGTCCGCAATCTGGAGGGGGACGTCAAGCGCCGCGATCTGACCGTCAATGGGCTCGCCGCCGACGGCCACGGACGAGTGATCGACTTCGTCGGTGGGCTGCACGATCTCAAAGAGAAAAATATTCGTACGATTGGCGAACCCGACGAACGTTTTCGCGAAGACTTTCTGAGAATCTTGAGAGCGATTCGTCTTACGTGTGCACTCGACGGTAAACTTTTGCCCGAGGTAAGCGCGGCCATCCGGCGTAACCGTGAAGGACTCTTGCAAATCTCTTCCGAGCGCATTCGCGATGAACTATTTCGACTCCTAGGAACCCAACACTCGACGCGCGGCATTCGATTGATGGACGAGCATGGGGTACTTGAGCTCATTCTTCCCGAACTATCCAACTGCAAGGGCGTTCCACAACCGGAGAAATACCATCCGGAAGGCGATGTCTACACCCATACACTGTTAGCATTGGAAGTAGCAGACAGAATTTTGCGAGGGCCGGACAGCCCGCTGGTCAAATTTTCTCTTTTGCTTCACGATGTCGGCAAGCCGGTGGCTCTCCAGAACAATCATGGGGAGCACGCCGGCGGGCACGAAGTGCTCGGCGAGCGAATGGCGATCGAGGTCGGAAAGCGCCTTCGGCTCAGCAATGACGAGATCGAGATGCTCCGCTTCACCGTCCGCGAGCACCTGCGCATCGCGAAGCTGCCCGAAATGGGCGTAGGAAAGCAAGTAAAGTACATCAAATCTACCGAAAGAGCCGCAGAGCCGATCAGTGATCTTCATCGGCGTTTTACGTTGTTCGCTCAGTTACTCCAACTGATGGTCTGCGACTGCGAGGCGAGCGCGCACAAATCGAGTGGCTGGCTGCCGGTAGTGAAAACGTTCGTCGAGCGGCTACCACAAATTCAGCACCTGGACGAACTGGAGCGCGCGCGCAAATTGCTCGACGGCCATGATCTGCTCGCGATGGGGATGAAGCCCGGTCCGCCGGTGAAACGAGTCCTAGAAGCCGTCTATGAAAAAATTCATTCAGGTCAGATTAAGAGTCGAGCAGCTGCGTTAGAAGCGGCGCGTGTGCTCGTTCAGGCAGAACTCTCTTCACCCCAGTGAGTTCTATCGCAAGCGCCGAATCAATCGCTACAATAGAACAGAGGTGATAACTTTATGATGCTAAGACAACGGGACAATGAGAGCCGTGTAAGTTTGTTCTGTATTTCACTCTTGGTACTGTTGGTCGCAATCACAGCGTGCGGAGGACCTCAAAAAAAGACGGAGGAGCCCGTGCAGACATTGAAAGCCGCAGATTTCCCCCAGCTTCAGGAACACTTGTTTGAGTTGAGCATCGAGAAAGACCCGGACAAGTACGCCAAGACCAATCTGTTGGATTACCAAGACGGCAAAGTCTGGGTCAAGCTGGAGCTCAAGAGCGAGACGGAGCCATTGCCCTCGGGTTATCAGATCACGGTGCACGCAAGGGCAGGAAAGGATGTGGAAGCGCAAGTCGATGTGAAAGATTTGAGAAAACTCTCGCAAGAGCCACAGGTGGAATTCATTGGGCAATTACAGAAGCCGCAGCCGTAAGAGATGTCCAGTTGAACCAACTTTGAATCAGGTCTAGAATAGGCTGAAAAGCCCACGGGGGCTACCCTATCAAGGAGGGAGTAGCGCAATGCAAAAAATTGGACAGTTGGCAATGATGTGCGGACTGGTTGTAGCTTTGATGTGCGGCGCGGCACTGGCTAAGGAGATCAACGTGCCAGCGGATTTTAAGACCATCGGAGATGCACTGGCGAATGCGTCCGCGGGCGACGTCATCAAAGTCGCCGCGGGAACTTACACAGAAAATCTGAATGTCTCAGTGGGCGTCACACTCGAAGGAGCCGGAGCCGATAAAACGATCCTCGATGGCAGCAATGGGCGCTCGCAACAGCAACCGGTCATTCTGATTCGCGGCACGAACAACGTGACGATCCGTGGCTTTACGATTCAGAATGGGCGTCGTGGTGTTTCGACGGAGCGTGCCACTGGCATTTTGGTAGAAAACAATGTCATCACCAAGAACCTGCGTCAGGGCGTCTTGTTCAATACCAAATCCGAGGGCAAGATTCTGAACAATCAGATTATTGAAAACTTGCCCGATGCAGATGGCTCGCTCGGACGCGGAGTGAACGTGACAGACTCGCAGGCCGTCATCACGGGCAACAACATCTCGAAGAACGCTCAATCGGGCGTGGCGGTCTTCTTTTCCAAGGTCGAGATCAGCAACAATCGGATCAACGAGAACGGCCTCTGGGGCATCCTCCTCTCACACAATCCCGATACCGGCGATACGGCGGAAGGGACCGTGACGGGCAATACGCTCAATGCCAATGCCGGCATTGGTGTCTTTCTCGTAGGCGGCGTCACGTTTGATATTTCCAAAAATCAGATCACCAACACCAAGGCTGCGAGCACCCCAGACAATGGAGGCGGTGAAGGCATTTTCATGCAAGATGGCGCGACGGCCAAGATTTCCGAGAATACGATCACGGGCAGCGAAAGCCACGGGGTCGGCGTCGGCAGCGCCTCCAAGGCTGAAGTCAATTCAAACATCATCAAGGACAATAAAGGCTGTGGCGTGACCGGCACGAGCGACGCGACCATCACGGGCAGCAACAACGAGCTGAGCGGCAATGCAGGCGGAGACGTGTGCGGCAGCGCTCCCACCAGCCTAAAAAAGCCTTAGTTCTTCTGATACTGATCAAGCTGCACTCCTGGGCCAGTGAACATTTCTCACTGGCCCTTTTCTCTTGAGTCAAGTTATGTGAGTCAAGACATCAACAATTTTATCTAACTCATTCGCGCGTGAACCCTTCACCAAAATGAGATTTTGATTCCCCAAAAGACGAGATTGCACCGCCTGAAGTAGCTCAGATCGATTCTTCGCCACGACCACACGCTCGCTGGTCCAATGAGCTTTATGAGTGAGATAGTTCGACGTAGGTAGGGTCGACTCTCCCAAAAGAAAGACTCGGTCAATATCAGAATTCGCAATCAGCTGGCCGATATTGCGATGTGCTTCACCAGAGTGCTTTCCCAACTCAAGCATTTCTCCAAACACAAAAATCTTTCGGTAACCCGGTAGTTTCAATTCTATGAGCGTTCGCAGAGCTTCTTTCACTGCTGCGGGATTTGCGTTGTATGAGTCATCCAATATCCAGCCGAGCGGGCTCGCCTTGAGTTCCATGCGATGCGGCACCGGTGGGAATGACCACAAAGCGTGTTGAATCTCTGGTATTGTCACATCTTGTTCGCGCGCCACCGCACACGCCGCGAGAATATTGCGAGCATTATGACGTCCCAAGAGCTTCGTTTGAACCTCGAATACTTCAGTGGGTGCCTTGACGCGAACATGAAGCCCTGCCACAGGAGTTGTGTCCAATTGACAGATCCGATACGCTGCATCTTTGCTCTCAGAGCCAAACCATATCGTTTTTCCCGAATAGCGTCGCTCTCGTAGGTAGATCGAGTCTCGGTTGAGCACGGCGATTCCGTCGCTGGGCAGTGCTTCGACCAATTCCCATTTGCTCTGAGCTATTTGTTCTTTGCTCTCGAAAAATTCTCTATGCGCATCGCCGATCATCGTAATCACGCCCACGGTCGGTCGGAGAATCTCAGCCAATTGCCGGATATCACCCAGGCGTTGCATACCCAACTCAAAGACGGCCATTTCAGTCTCGCGCGGCATTTCCAAGAGCGCCAAGGGAAGACCGTATTCCGAGTTCAAATTGCCGTGAGAACGGTAAGTGCGAAAACGCTGGCTCAACATATGAGCTATCAATTCTTTGGTAGTCGTCTTGCCCGAGCTTCCGGTCACAGCTACGATCGGAAATTGAAATAGAGCACGATACGTTCGTGCCAGCCGGTGCAATGCGTGAAGCGTGTTGTCTACTAATACCACATTGCGCCAGGGAGTGGGCAAAGACGCATCGAAGTCAAGCCGATGAACCAAGGCTCCGCAGGCTCCTTTAGCAAACGCCTCTGCCAAGAAACGATGCCCGTCGGTTTGCGTGCCCGCGAGCGCGATGAAAAAATCTCCCGGTTGGAGCGTGCGCGTATCGATCGAAAATTTTGAGATGTCTACCGTTGGGTCCGGATGATGAAGATCGCCTTCAACAGCAATACTAATCCATTCGACAGTTGGCATCTTACTGTCTCGGCGAATTTTTTGGCGAACTCCTAGGGGCGAAGCATGCTTCGCCCCTACAGTGAGATTTCGCTCTTAGCAATAGAATAAGAATTTGCACTTCTTGTTCGGCGGAGGTTGCTGCTCTTCGGGCTTCTTCCCGGGCTCTGATGGTTTAGTGGCCGGTTCTTCATCCTTGGGAGGATTGTTCTCTTCTTCGATGTCAAGGTCTAAGCTCTTCTCGCCGTAGACGAACCAGCCGTCCTGATGCTGGCGGTCCGTGATCTTGCCCGCAGACTTCTCTTTTTTCTTATTCTCAGATTTTGCTTTGTGGTCCTTCGTGTCGCCCGCATTATCGTCGAGCCCTAAGAACTCCACAGTGACCCAGTCGTTGGCCGAGGCATCTTCGAGAGCGGAGACCAAATCGTCCAGGCTCTCAAATTCGGGGCTATCGTCATCGCTGCGCTGCTGGCTGCGCTTGGGGCCGCCGAAGGCTCGCAGCGTGAGGCTGCTGCGCTTGTCTAAATCCTTGGGCAACTCTAGCGTGCCCTCGATCGTCTGTGCTTTGTTCCGGTAAGGCTGGACGGTGACCGTGTACTTCACGGTATCGCCCGGCTTGTACTTGTCTTTGTCCGTCTTGATGGATTTGACGCGCATCGCGTGGACTTCGCGCTCCAGCTGAATGTCGATCGTAACTTTGTCTAGTTCGGGGTCGGAAAATTCGTTACGCGTGAGCAGGAAGAGCGTTTGCGCAGCACGCAAGGGGCCGCCCACGGCGACATCGGCAAAGCTCGCCAAGACATCATCGTGGGTGAGTGTCTTGGGCATTTTGCGACCGTGGATGGTGTAGGTGATCTTCATCGTGCCCGGGCCGATGCGATTGAGCGACTCGTCCATCGCTTGCAAGGCACTCGCGAAAAGCAAGAACGGAACGAGATTTTCGTGATAGCCGATTTGATAAGAAATTTTTCGGTTGAGACCCAAGTCTTTGTTCTTGACGTTGATCTCGACATCGATATGCCGGGGCTCGATGCCCGCCATGCCGCCGATGCCCTGCATGCGATCTTCAAAGACCACGCCGCGGGCTTTGGTCGGGACACCGAGCTTCCACGGAACTTCCAGGCTCTCGACCGTGTCGATGATTTTCGCGTCAGCCAAGAAAAATTCGACGTCGCCGTCGAATAAGAACGGATGCCCGAAGGCCAGAAAGAGCGGGCCATCGACATAAGAAACCGTCCCGATCGCCCCGAGCGAAATATCTCCGTAGGTGAGCAACGCCGAGAGCGCGCTACCTTCTTCGATGGGCTTCTCGCCCTCGGTCGTATAAGCAGCTCTCGCCGAACCGAAGGGCACGGGCGACTGGATGAGTTTCACGTTGTAGCGCTCTTCGAACCCTCGTTCCATCTCACGGAAGAAATCGTCTTGTTTTAAGTTGAGCAATGTGCTGGCGAACGCGCGTAGCGTCCGCTCGCTAAGTCCGTTCTTGAACCATTCCATCGCCCGACCAGAGATTCCAGAGACCATCACGGGCGTCATCACCGGGCGAACGTAGAGTGTGTTCGGATGAGCGGCACGTTCGGCTGCGGTCGGCTCAACCGAGACCAGTTCGACGCTCTTTTGCGTTCCGTCAATCGAAATATCGCCCAAATGCGCCGGGGCTTGCGAATATGAGTTATAAGACGCACGGTCTTGCGCTTTCGCACGGATCGAATCGGTCAATTTCAGCATCGTTTGGATCGGGCGAATGAGCGCGATCGGCGTGTTGCTGATGTCAAACGTGGCAGCGCCCCAAAGCGCACCGATCAGCTTGTCGTTGATATAGATGGGGCTGCCGCTCATGCCGGCGGCGATGCCCCCAGCCTCGCGAATCACGTCGCCGCTCGCACGCACGACGATGTGGTCATCGAGGTCTCCAGGATTATCGATCACGCCAATGACTTTGATGGGAAACGCGCGAATCTCGTCGCCCTTGATGATCGTTTTGCCGTAGCCTTCCATGCCCGGCTTGATCTCGTCCATGAACATGAACCGTTGTTCATCCGAGCCGCGGCCCGTCCAGGCGAAGAGGGCGAGCGCGAGTATTGACATCAGCAGGACTTTTCTATTCACCGTAGTGACCTCCCTCGCTGCGCATTGTGAAAATATCGTAACGCTTCATTGAGCCACTCTGACACGACGTACGATCTCAGCCGCGCCAACTTCCATGTCGCCCACCGGCGCGATGCCATCTTCTGTCAGAATCTCTTTGCCCTCGGCTTCGTTGGTGCCGGTGAGCCGGACGACCATCGGCACGCGGATGCCCAACTCGTGGCGCGTGGCGACGAGTCCCTTCGCAACTTCATCACAGCGCGTGATGCCGCCGAAGATATTGATAAACAGCCCTTTCACTTGAGGGTCCGAAAGCACAATCTGAAGGGCTTTTTTCATTTGCTCGGCGTTGGCACCGCCGCCGATGTCCAAGAAATTCGCGGGCTTGCCACCCTTGAGTGCAACCAGATCCAGCGTGGACATCACTAGACCCGCGCCATTCCCGATGATGCCGATCTCGCCGTCGAGCTTCACATATTGAAGCTCGTCTTTCTTGGCCATCTGCTCTTGCGGGTTGTCGGTCAGTTCTTCGTTCTCCCAGCCCGCGATTTCGGCGGGGACCTCTTCGTCATCGACGATAAATTTCGAGTCGACGGCGATCAGTTTGCCGCCATCAACGATCGCCAATGGGTTGATCTCTACGAGATTTGCCTTGAACTGAGTGAACGCTTGGTAAAGTTTTATAAAAAAATCGCTCAGTGGACGCATGAGTGATCCATCGATAGCTGCGCAATAGAGCGCATCGCGCACTTGAAAAGACTGTAGCCCTAAGAGCGGGTCGATATGGAATTTGATGATCGCATTCGGGTTGGTCGTCGCCACTTCTTCAATCTCCATGCCGCCTTCTGAGGAGAAAATCACGACGGGTCGCTTGGCCCTACGATCGACGGTAATACTCAGATAAAATTCTCGTTCGATCTCGACGGCACGCGTGACGAGCACTTTGTGGACGCGCTCGCCCTTGATACTCATCCCTAAAATTTTTTCGGCGTGCTGGCGCGCTTCGGCGGGGGAGTTGGCGAGCTTGATGCCACCGGCCTTGCCGCGACCGCCGACCAAGACTTGAGCCTTGATAACTACCGGAGGGCCAAGCTCATGAGCGATCACCAGGACTTCATGAGGGCTGGCCGCGACTTGGCCTTCAGAAACGGGAATGCCGACACGCTTAAAGAGTTCTTTCCCCTGGTACTCTTGGAGCCTCACTCGAATTCCTCCCTACCGAGGCGACACTTTGGTCGATTCTTCTTTTGATTTTTGGGGATCAGATTCGCTCTTCCCTTCGCGAAAGGCCCGCACCGAAGAACCGATGGTGCGGGCGAATTGCGGCATCTTGCGGGTGTAGAAGAGAATGAACCCTATGACGGCAATAAGCAGCAGCCACTTCATAGGGCGTTAGCTCTTTTTGGGCTCAACCTTGCCCTCAACATCGATCGGTTTCTGGGTAGATTCCATCTTGGTCGATGTCGGGGGGGGATAGGGCTCTTCGTTCTCGAACTCGCTCTTCAGTTTACTCGCTTCTTCTTTGAAGATGCGCATGGATTTTCCTATAGAACGGGCGAACTCAGGAAGCTTGGCAGACCCAAACAGGACTAATATGACGATGGCGATGACGATCATCTCTCCGGGACCTACACCAAACATACAGACACCTCCAGTGTCTCCCTCGTCTCGCAGAATTTAGGGCCATAGTCAGCGAGTAAGGGCTGTTCCACTCTAGCACAAAGGAAAAACTGATGCAACGGGTTGGATCACGGACCTAAAATACAGCCGAGCACCCAATCATTATACTGCCGTGACCACTGCTCTCGTTGAGTCATCGCGTGCTCTTTCTTATAATACAGCTCATGGTCGCTAAAACCAAAATTAAGCGCAACTCGGTCGTCGAGCCGATCTCCGAAATCAATCAGATAAAAATTATTGACAACGGCGACCCGATGGTCGAGCTGAACTCGTACTGCCCTGAGATTCTCATCGCGAAGAACTGGCGCACGGGCAAGAAACAAGTGCTCTATGCCCGCAAGCACGTCGCCGACATGCTCAAGAAAGCCGTTCGCTCTTTGCCCAAAGGTTATAAACTCACGGTGTTCAGCGCGTTTCGCTCACTCGAAGATCAGATAGAAATCTATAACCGATCCTACCGACGCTTCAAGCGTCGTCATCCCGGAGCTCCCAAGAGCGTCCTGCGCAGACTAACCAATCGCTTCGTCCATCCCCCAGATGTTAAGACGCCGCCGGGTCACTCGACGGGAGGATGCATTGATTTGACGGTCGTTGGACCTGACCGCAAAGAACTGAATATGACCAAACCCTACAAATGGCGTACACCCAGGTCTCGTGGTGTCTCTGCAACCCATGCTGACGGATTGCACGAAGAAGCTCAGCGCAACCGAAAAATTCTCATCGGTGCCATGACCCAGGCGGGGTTCACGAACTATGCCGGCGAGTGGTGGCACTGGTCTTATGGGGACAGTTGTTGGGCCTGGCGCATCGGGCGCAAGACAGCGATCTATGGCGTCGCCAGACTTACGAACGAACAAGAAAAAAAGAGAAAATCAGCCCCCGCTAAACCAAAGAAGCGTTGAACCTGTAAGAGCAGGCATCCATGTCGGTGCGGTCAAAAGGCTTTATACCCGTTCAATCTTGATAAGATTCGTCGTGCCGGAGACGCCGAAGGGAACCCCCGCCGTAATCACCACATGAGCGCCCTTAGGAATATTCCCCGCTCCCACTACAGCTTCGATCGAGCGTTGGATCATTAAATCGGTGTCTTTGAAAAAGTCAATCTTGAGCGGATGTACGCCCCAAACCATAGCCAGTTTGTTCATGGTCTTATCGGAGTAAGTCACCGCGATGATCGGGGTCCGGGGGCGAAATTTGGAGACGAGTTTCGCCGTCGATCCCGACGTCGTCGAGGGGATGATAGCCGCGGCTCCAATCGCATCTGCAATTTTGCAGGCGGACTCACCGATCGCTTCGGTTACTCCGATGTGTTCTTCCGCGAAACGATGATAAATGTGGGGCGAGCGCTCGATGCGTTCGGAGATGCTCGTCATCATGCGCACGGCTCCCACCGGGTATTTCCCGACGGCTGTCTCTTCCGACAGCATGATCGCGTCCGTGCCGTCGAGGATCGCGTTGGCGACGTCAGCGACTTCGGCACGCGTGGGGCTCGGGTTATCGGTCATCGTCTTGAGCATCTGCGTCGCGATGATCACCGGTTTCCCGGAAGCGTTACACTTTTTGACAAGCTCTTTTTGGACGAGGGGGACTTCTTCCATCGCCAGCTCAACGCCCAAATCTCCGCGAGCCACCATCACACCATCCGAGGCCTGAATAATGTCATCAATGTTTTTGACGGCGTCACGCGTCTCGATCTTCGCGATAACTTCAACGTCGGGCTTATTCACTCCGCGCAAAATTTCTCGCACACGATCGATGTCGATCCCAGAATGCACGAACGACGCCGCGATGTAATCAACACCGGCAGTGGCCACAAAGCGAATGTCTTCTTCGTCCGTCTCAGCAACACCGGGAATATCAGATTCAGGGATGCTGACGCGCTTACGCTCGCCGAGCACGCCCGTGTTCTTCACATCACAAATAATCTCTGACCCGCGCACTCGCTCGACTTCGAGCGCGATCTCCCCATTGGCCAGGAGAATTTTCATACCCGGCTTGATGTGTTGAGCTAAACCCTGATAGACAATGGTGATGCGCGTCTCGTCGCCCTGAATGGGCTCTTCAGTGAGTATCAATTTTTGACCGGCGCGCAACGTCACTTTTTCGCTCTTGAGATCGCCCGTGCGAATCGCAGGTCCTTTGGTGTCGGCCATCATGGCCATGGGAATTCTTAGTTTTTCAGCGACTTGCCGTGCTCGGTCGATGGTCTGCTTATGCTGTTCGTGCGTCCCGTGCGACATGTTGATGCGAGCGACGTTCATGCCGCTGCGCAGCATCTCTTCGAGCACATTCGGAGAGAAGGAAGCCGGTCCTAGGGTGCATACGATTTTGGTTCGCTTCATCACCATGATGTTGATTTCTTTCTCTCATTTCCTCTCTTAAAATTTCCTGTCATTCTGGCCATAACCAATTGCGCTTGCTTGCCACGCCAATAGATAAACACTTTTTGGTCTTTAGTCATCCGGCATGAGAAGACCTCTTCGTCGAGCTGATTGCGTTTATCGACATCACCCATTACAGAGCCTTTCGAGTATAGTTTACCAAATCTTTGGCTGCCGGTGACATTCTAGCGATTGCTATGACGGAGATCATACGAAGCCTTGACCAATGTCATGGACATTTTCGAGACGAAGCAATATCTATGCTTGTCCAGCAGCCAAGTTGACCAAACGCGTAGACTGTTTCGTGAGAAAGGTTTTTTGACTTGGATTCCGGCCGGAGGCTATAATGACGCCGAATCATTCAGTTGTGCGGCTGAGGGAAGTATTTCAAAAAAACGAGCGTAGGCAGGGGAGGTTGTTAAGATCGTGAGTGTGGCTTCTAGCAACGAAAGGCCCTGGTGGTTTGAACCTTTATCCATTGTTGTAGTTCTGTCTGGGTTCAGTATCTATGCGATTTGGGCAGCCCTGCAAGGACAGGGAGCATATCATAATTACCTCTCACCTTTCTTCTCACCCAAACTGGCGAGCCCGTTCAGTTGGTTTTCGCCAGCTTTCTTAATCTTGTGGGTTCCGCTCGGTTTTCGCGCGACGTGCTATTACTATCGCAAAGCCTACTATCGCTCTTTCTTTTGGGATCCGCCCGCCTGTGCTCGCCCCGAACTTCGCGGCGAAAAATATTCAGGCGAGACTAAGTTTCCCTTTATTATTAACAACCTCCATCGCTATTTTTTCTTGCTCGCCACGATTGTCTTAGCGTTTCTCTGGTACGATGCCATCTTGGCTTTTTTCTTCAAGGATGGCTCCGGCAATGCACACTTTGGCGCTGCACTCGGTTCACTCATCTTCTTAATAAACGTGGTCTTGCTCTCGCTCTACAGCTTTTCGTGTCACTCTTTGCGGCATATCATCGGTGGCAAGATGGATTGTTTCACGTGTTCGCTCGCCGGCGGCGCGCGTCATAAAACGTGGGGATGGGTCAGTATTCTGAATGAACGCCATCCTCTGTGGGCGTGGCTGAGTTTGTTCTCCGTGCTCTCGGTGGACATTTACATCCGCCTGCTCCAGGCCGGCCTGATTCAAGATGTGAGGTTCTTCTGATGAGCGTTGAAAAATACGAGGTACATGAGCACGACGTCATCATCATCGGCGCCGGCGGGGCGGGATTGCGTGCCGCAATCGAAGCGTCCGCGCTGGGCTGCTCGGTCGGTCTAATTTGTAAATCTCTCTTAGGCAAAGCGCATACGGTGATGGCCGAGGGCGGCGTGGCGGCCGCGCTCGCCAACGTCGATCCCCAAGACGGCTGGCAGGTGCACTTTGGCGACACGATGCGCGGCGGACAGTTCATTAACAACTATCGCATGGCTGAGCTGCACGCCAAAGAATCGCCGGCACGCGTCTACGAGCTGGAAGAATGGGGAGCGCTCTTCGACCGCACGCCCGACGGGAAGATTATGCAAAGACCGTTCGGCGCACATACGTATCGCAGGCTCTGTCACGTAGGTGACCGCACGGGCCTTGAAATGATTCGCACGCTCCAAGACAAAACGGTCGCGAGCGGCGTCGAAGTGTATATGGAAACGACGCTGACACGCCTGCTCAAAGACGGCAACAGAATCGCAGGAGCATTCGGGTATGTGCGTGAGACAGGTCGCTTCGTGCTCTTCAAAGCCAAGGCCGTCGTGCTTGCGACGGGCGGCTGGGGCAAAGTGTTTAAAGTCTCGTCTAATTCATGGGAATGTACGGGCGACGGCGTGATGATGGCCTACGACGCGGGCGCCGAACTCATCGACATGGAGATGGTCCAATTTCATCCGACGGGGATGGTCTGGCCTCCGGGGGTTCGCGGGATTTTGGTCACCGAAGGCGTGCGCGGCGAGGGCGGCATTCTTAAAAACAACAAAGGCGAACGTTTCATGGAAAGATACGATCCGAAGAAGTTGGATCTCTCGTCGCGCGATGTCGTCGCCCGCGCTATTTATACGGAAGTGCAGGAAGGGCGCGGAAGCGAGCATGGTGGCGCGTACTTAGATATTACGCATCGCGGCCCAGAGTATATAAAGAAGAAGCTGCCCAGCATGCACGAGCAATTTTTGAAACTCGCAGACGTCGATATTACGAAGCAGCCGATGGAAGTTGCGCCGACGATTCACTATGCGATGGGCGGCGTGCGCGTCGAACCCGAGACGTCCGCAAGCACAGTTTCAGGACTCTTCGCGGCGGGCGAAGTCGCAGGTGGTTTGCACGGCGCGAATCGCTTGGGCGGCAACTCGCTCTCGGATCTTTTAGTGTTTGGTCGCCGCGCGGGCGAGGGCGCAGCGAAGTATGTAAAATCGCTGAATAATCCCCTAAAGATTGACGAAGCGCAGATCGAATCAGAGAAAAAATTACTCTTGCGCCCGTTCAACGAATCGGGGACAGAAAATCCGTATCAGATTCACGAAGAGCTTCAGAACGCGATGCAAGAAGGAGCGGGCCTTGCGCGCACGACCGAGAGCTTGGAGAAAGCGCTGAAAAAGATTCTGGAACTGCAACAGCGGGCACAGCAGACGCGCGTGCCTGGATCGCGTCTGTATAATCCGGGTTGGCACACGGCGCGCGATATTGTTTTTATGCTCACGGTTTCGGAAGCAATCGTGCGCTGCGCGATCGAACGCAAAGAGAGTCGTGGCGCGCATTGGCGCAAAGATTTTCTCAGCAAAGATGAGACTTGGGGCAAACAGAATCTTGTCACATATAAAGATACAAGCGGCGCAATGAAGATCAAGATGATGCCTACGCCTCAGATGCCGGCCGAGCTGGCTCAACTCTTCCAGCAAGAACCCGTAGTCACGGCTAAGAAGTGAGGGAGAAACGAACATGGCTGAGATTGCTCTGAAAATTTTCCGTGGAGATGCGAGCGGGGGCGCTGAGAAAGAATACAGAGTCGAAGCGACGCCTGGCATGGTCGTGCTCGATGCTGTCTTGAGAGTACAAGCGACCCAAGCATCCGACTTAGCCGTGCGCTGGAATTGCAAAGCAGCCCACTGCGGCTCCTGCAGCGCTGAAGTCAACGGGAAGCCGAGATTGATGTGTAAGACTCGCACCGATGAATTTCAGGGCAAAGAGATCCACGTTGGCCCGATGCGCGCGTTCAAGCTCATCAAAGACTTAGTGACCGATGTTTCGTTCAATTACAAGACAGCGCGCATGATTCCAGCGTTCACGCCGCCCGCAGGCGAAAAAGCGCCCTTCACGATGTACGAAAAAGACGTCGAACGCCTGTACGAATACCACAAGTGCATCGAGTGCTTCTTGTGTCAAAATGTCTGCCATGTGATTCGTGATCACAAAGCGCCCTTCTTTGGGCCACGTCAGCTGGTGCGCATCGCGTCGCTCGAAATGCATCCGAAAGACACACTCGATCGCGCGCAATTCTTGAAAGACACGGCCCTGATCGGGTACTGCAATATCACGAAATGCTGCACCGAGGTCTGCCCGGAACACATCCACATCACGGACAACGCGATCATCCCGCTAAAAGAGCGCGTCGTCGATGAATTCTACGACCCCGTACAATGGATTTGGAGAAAGATTATGGGGAGAAACAGTAATGGGGGTTAGCCGATCGAGTTCTTGGAGGAGAGGGCTATGAACAAACATTCGCAGCAGATTGCTAATTCCCCGGTGGGAATTCAGCTTCGTTCATTGACGATGAACAAGGATGACCGCGGGTATTTGACCGAGATATTTCGTGAGGAATGGGGCACAGGGATTAAACCCCTTCAGTGGAATGTTGTTTTCTCTAATGCTGGAGTATTGCGCGGCGTGCATGTGCACGTGAAACACGTCGACTACGTCACTGTGTTGCAAGGGCGCGCGAGCGTGGGGTTAAGTGACTTGCGACGAGGCTCTCCTACGGAAGGGCTGGGAACGATAGTTGAGATGCGTGGAGATTCTTTGGCAGCCCTTACGATACCTCCCGGCGTCGCTCATGGATTTTATTCCCATGAACCGACCATTGTGGCCTATGCGGTCTCCGAGTATTGGGACGTTGCCGATGAGCTTGCATGCAATTGGGCTGACCCAGCACTCGGCATCCCTTGGCCAACCAAAACGGCCTTAGTATCACCGCGAGATACGCAAGCACCTTCACTCAGCGAGCTGCTCGCCCAGCTAGAACGTTGGCAACCCATCTGAGCAGCGTGCCAGCCATCGGGACTCGCGAGAAACGATTGCGTAGACGCCAGGTCGCCGTGCGGTGAATCGCATTCAGTTCGTTCTTTAAAGCAGCGTATTCTGTCTCTAGATTTTCTTTGGCTCTTTGTGCACTCTGGAGGGTTCCTCGTAATTTTTCGGTTTGTTGCTGGAGTTTGGGGTTTTGTTGCCTGAGTTGGTGTAGCTGGAGATCCAATTGCTCACGCCCTTTGATAAGTTGGTCGTTCAAGTTCATTACTTCGTGCAACTGTTGGCGTAGTTGTTCGATCTCGTTCGTTTTCTCCTGCCCCACGCGTTGCAGATGGCCGATATACTCTTGCATCGAGATACTTTGGAAGGAGATCTGCGCACGATCTCGAACGATAGAATCCAGCACTTGCGCAGGAAAATTCTGATACCATTTGGAATCAACAATTTTCTTAACCCAGTGATCGAGTTCTGTCACTCGCTGATCGAGTGTCCAGCCTTTGCGATCTGGGCTAGGGAAATGCAATACCGTTGGCTGAGTGCCGCTGGCGAGGCGACAATCGGGCTGGCTGAAGAATTGTTGCCACATATAAAGGTCCGTCCAAATGTTTCGAGGAGTGGTGCGCCAGCCGTGAGGCAGTCGGCGGTACATGGCCATCGTGTGCGCTCCGCACGAGAGCGGGATCGTGTTGTTGCCCGCCAAGTGAAACTGACGAAACCCGGGAATAGCCAGATCGACATTCCAGCTCCCGATCGAGCCGTCCGGGTCAACTCGCAACGGCAGTGCATGGGCAAAATCAGCATTCTTCAGCAATTCCTGCATCGTCTCGATGTGATGAGGCAGCCACAGGTCATCGTCAGACAGATAACAGACGATCTCGCCCCGGGCTTCGGCTAGCGCAGCGTGTCGATATACTTCACCCTGCCGAACGTCTTTTGGGTGATCAAAGAAGCGAACCCTTGGGTCTTCTTTGATGAATGGTTTGACAATCTCTCGAGTGATTTCCGGAACTCCATCTCCGATGACGAAGACTTCGATATCTTTGACCGTCTGCGCTAACGCACTGTGGACTGAGTAGCGAAGCGTCGGGCCGTGGTCGAACGTTGGGATGATAACGGTAGCAGCCAGTGTCATGGTAGGAGCTATTGAAGTGAATCGCTGATACCAGCGAGCTTTCGCAGATCAGCAATCAGTTGCACCATAGCAGCGCCCTCGGTCGCACTGCTCTTAGGCGGCGGGCCGCCATCCAGATACTCGACAAAAGCGCGCAGCTCTCGAAGCAACGGGAATTCCGTAGAGATGGGACGGAGCTCGGGCTCGGGAATTTTTGTGTCGTTGAAGTCAGCGACACGGGTGATTTGAATATGATCGCTGTAGCCATCCGCTAAGACCGCGATACCATTTTCACAGTGCAGACGGACATCACGACGGCGTTCACGATAACGAATGGATGCTTCGAAGACAAACCAGGGATTATCACCGAGCAAACCCACTAGGCCGACGGGAGTATCGCCGATTTTCTCCGTCATCGCACTCCGCGGTTTTGGCAAATATCCGAGCACTTCATAAGCAATCGCGATATCATGCGGGGCATAAATCCAAATGCAATCGATTTCGTGATGATTTCCCCAACTCACGCGCGTGGAACGTAATCCCAGTACCCGCCCCAGCTCTCCCGACCGTGCAATTTCTGCCAAGAGTTCTATGCCCGGATGATGTCGCCACTTGTCCATCACGAAGATGCGGTCACCGGCAATCTTCACCAATCGGCTAGCAGTTTTTGGATCATTCGTAAGAGGTTTCTCCACATAAATGGGAATCTGGCGATCGAGCAGCTCTTCGATCACCGCTGCGTGGCTACTCGTGGGGCTGGCGACGACAGCTCCGTCAATATCGGGCAACTGATCGATCGAATTGACGATGCTAGCCGCCTTGCCATCGCGCGCGTTCTTGCGACTCTGTTCGGAGCGGGCAACGGCAGTCACGCGGCACCCGAGCGAATTCAGATCGCGCAGAATGTAGCGCCCCCAATCACCGCAACCGACTAGTACACCGCCACAGAGATCAATGAGGATACAAGCGCTGGAGTTTGTGGCGCGCCTTCTCCGCGGTAAATCGCCACTCCACGGTCGCCCGCTTTTCGTTACGCTCCCGCTCCCAGGCACTCCCTTCTTGTTGCAAG
>JACOSB010000034.1 GCA_016179105.1 Candidatus Acetothermia bacterium | reverse complement strand
CGACCGGCGAGCGAAACCCTAACCGTTCGATCAGCCATTGCGCGTTGTAACGAGCCACGAACAGCCCGATCTGTAATCGTGCCTGCTCCAACGTCCGGAAGCGTTGCCCCCACAAACATTGCTCTTTGAGCAGCCCAATCACCCGTTCCACAATTCCGTTCCCTTCTGGCTCTCCCACGAACGTCGGAGAAGGCGCTATGCCTAAAAACCGTAGCTCGTTGCGAAAGTCCTCAGCCAGATACTGCGGTCCGTTATCCATCCGCAGAGCCAACCCCTGCGCGGCTCGCTTCTCCATTACGCCGAAACGGGCACGCACTCCTTGACGGATCGGCTCCAACGCCGCAAAGCGATCGCCGCGTTTACACACATGCCAGCCCACCACCTCGTCGTTGCAGTGATCCACGGCCAAGAAGACCCAACTCCATCCCTCCTGCTCTGTCTGAAAACGTGTGCCATCGGTGCCCCACAGCTGATCTGGAACGGCCGTAGTGATCGTGCCCGCATGCGCTTTGTCTCCCTGCTCATGACTTCGCCGGACGGGAGCGAGCAGCTGCTGCTCTCTCATCAAACGCAACACGCGTTTTCTCCCGACCCGCAGTCCGTGACGTCGCAAGCGGGCCCAGACTTTGCGGTGCCCTTCTCCTAAAAAAGGAGAGATCGCCAAATCCGCACGGATCGCCGCGAGCAATTCTCCATCGGACTGCTCTGTCTTCGGACCTCGTTTATGCGTGGTCCTAGCGAGCGAGGAATTGGGCAGGGCATAGAAACTGGACCGCGGCACGGCCAGCACCTCACAGAGAAGTTTGACGGGATAGGTCTTGCCGGTGCTAGGGCTGTGGACGCTCATGAGCGCTTGGACCTCCTCGCGTTGGCCAGGAGTTCGTCTTTTTTTTCATACAACTCCAACTTCATCGTGAGTTCCCCGATCTTAGCCTGAGCCTTCTTGAGCGCTTCTTGGGCGGCGGTGGTGGGACGGCTCTTCAAGCCCGCTGCTCCGCCAGCCAGGAAGAGATCACGCCACTGAGCTAGCTGATGGGCTGGCACGTGCAGCTCTCGTGAGAGTTCATCGAGGCTCTCGCCGCGCAGCAAACGCAAGACCGCCTCTTGCTTACGCCGCACTGTCCACCGCGCCGACTTCCCAGCGATTTCTTCTGATTCTTCCTGACTTTTCATCATCGGTTCCTTTGGATTAGATTAGTGCAATCTCGTGTCCAAAGAAACCGGGTGCAGCACACATTTCTACACTGCATTGCGTATTCCATTAGTTGATGTTCAATCGGAGTTTGATAGCCAGGTTCTTGCTTTAACAAAAATCCTTGTTGATTCATTGAACGAGGAGAAAATTCAAGAACAGCTCTCTACTAAGATTAAGGGTGAGAAAGGGATCAGCAAATTTGAGCGATTCTTAAGCACAAAGGGATTCACGGATTACCAGCCTCATATTAAGTTCTTGAGAGATTTGCAGAGTCTACGTAGTAGTGGATCAGCTCACAGAAAAGGAGAGGAATTTAGAAAAGTAGCAACTAGATTTAGTCTGGAAGAAAAAACATTGACTGCAGTTTTTGAGGAAATATTGGATAGGGCAACGAGGTTTCTTGAATACTTGCGTGACAAGTTGTTGTAAAGACAAGCTAAACATCCTTTGAATTTTCTGACTGTAGTTCCATACCTTGACCCTCCCCGCCCTCTCCAGTATCATGCTTTGGGAGGTGCTGATAAGGCGCGGCACATACATACCGAATCTCACATCCGACGGATTACTCTAACACTATCCAACCGTCACCTCGGTAAAATTTTTTGGTTGCCGCACGTTGCGATCTCTATGCCGAAGTACGCCAAACTCACGGACGCATTGTCGCTCGAACTGGACGTTCTAAATTTTTGGAGTGAGAGTTCCATTTTCCAGAAGACGCTTGCTAAGACCGAGAAAGGGCCGCGCTACATTACCTTCGAAGGCCCTCCGACAGCTAATGGGAAACCCCACTTCGGGCATCTCATGCCCCGCGTGAACAAAGACATCTTCCCGCGCTATTGGACGATGAAAGGTTATTACGTCCGTCGCAAGGGCGGCTGGGATACTCACGGATTACCCGTGGAAGTTGAAGTCGAAAAAGCCCTAAAACTTTCAGGCAAGCAGGACATCGAAAAGTACGGGATCGAAAAGTTCGTGCAAAAGTGCCGCGAGAGCGTCTGGCTCTACCGCGGCGAGTGGGAAAAATTCATGCCGCGCATGGGCTTCTGGATCGATCTCGAAAACGCGTACAACACCTACACGAACGAGTACATCGAGACCGGCTGGTGGGCGCTCAAGACCATCTATGACAAGGGTCTTCTGTACAAAGGGCACAAAGTGCTCCCGTACTGCCCGCGCTGCGGAACGTCTTTAAGCTCGCACGAAGTCGCTCAGGGCTATGAGACGGTGAAAGACCCGTCGATCTTCGTGCGGATGAAAGTGCGCGGCCAAGAGAACACTTCTCTCTTGATGTGGACGACGACACCGTGGACGGTTCCGTCCAACGTCGCACTCGCGGTCGGTGAGAAGTACACCTACGCCAAACTCAAGGTCGGCGACGAATATCTCATTCTTGCGAAAGACTTGGTCGAAAAGGTTATCACAGACAAACACGAGATCGTCGAAACCATGAAGGGGTCTCAGTTAGTGGGTTGGTGCTATGAGCCGCCGTTTAAGCTTTCGGACGATGAGCGCGCGTATCGCGTCGTAGCGGCAGACTTCGTGACACTCGAAGATGGCACGGGCATCGTGCACACCGCTACAGCTTTTGGTGAAGACGACTACGCCCTCGCCCAAAAAGAGGGCTTGCCTCTCTTGCAAATGGTCGATCTTGAGGGGAAATTCACGAAGGATTTTCCGTTTGCCGCAGGGAAATTCGTGAAGGATGCCGACCCGCTCTTGATCCAAGATATGAAGCAGCGTGGTTTTCTCTATAAGTCGAGCAAGTACGAGCACGAGTATCCGTTCTGCTGGCGCTGCAAGAGCCCGTTGCTCTACTACGCGCTCGACTCGTACTTCGTTAAGACGACCGCGAGACAGAAAGAGATCATCGCTAACAACAAACAAATCCACTGGCATCCAGAGCACATGCGCGATGGGCGCTTCGGCAACTTCTTGGATACCATGAAAGACTGGGCACTCAGCCGTGACCGCTATTGGGGAACACCTCTGCCCATCTGGGTTTGCGAAGTCTGCAATGAACAAATCTGTGTGGGCAGTCGCGCTCAGCTGGTCGAGTTGGCGAAAGATAAAAAACAAGCACAAAACATCGAGCTGCATCGTCCTTGGATCGATCAAGTAACGTTTGAGTGCAAGAAGTGCAAGGGCGAAATGAAGCGCGTCAAGTATGTCATCGACGGTTGGTTTGATTCGGGGATGATGCACACGGCTCAGTGGCACTATCCCTTCGAGAACCAAAAATTGTTCGAAGAGCAGTTCCCGGCAGATTTTATCGCCGAGGGACTCGATCAGACCCGCGGCTGGTTCTATACGCTTTTGGTGACCAGCACATTGCTCTACGAAGACAAACCCTTTCCGCATCCATATCGTCATGTCATCGTGAACGGGATGGGCTTGGACGCTCAGGGCAAGAAGATGAGTAAGAGCGTCGGCAACGTGCTCAGCCCCTTGGATCTGATCAATGTCTTTGGAGCCGACGCCGTGCGCTGGTACCTCTTCTCATCGAGCGCGCCCTGGAAGGATAAGCGCGTCTCGAAAGAAGGCGTTGCCGAGTATCTTGGATCATTAGAGACTCTGCGCAACATCTACAATTTCTTCGCGCTCTACGCGGGAATCGATAAATTCGATCCCATCAAGCACAGAGCACAAGAGAGCGAGCGCGCGCTGCTCGATCGCTGGATTTTCTCTCGGTTGCAAAGCACGATCCAGGGTGTCACGCAGCGCATGGACGACTATGATATTGTCGGTGCGACAGACTTTTTGAAAGACTTCATCGATGACCTGAGCAACTGGTACGTGCGCAACTCGCGCTCGCGTTTCTGGGGCAACGAGTGGACATCAGACAAAAAAGCTGCGTTTTCGACGCTCTATGAAGTGCTGATAGAGCTTGCGACGCTCTTCGCGCCCTTCATTCCCTTCTTGGCTGAAGCGCTCCATCTGAATTTGAAGACTGAAGAAGACCCAGAGAGCGTGCACCTGCGCGATTGGCCGAAAACCAACGAAAAACTGCAAGACAAAGAACTCGAAGAGGCGATGCGTCGTGCGCGCAGCATCGTCACCGCAGGCTTACAAGCTCGCAACAAGGCCCAGATCAAAGTGCGTCAACCCTTGGCGCGCATGGCTATGCTCGAGCCCACCACTGATGGAGCCGTGCGCAAGCCACTTGCTTCTGCCTACGAAGAGTTAGTCAAAAGTGAATTGAATATCAAGAACGTTGTCGTGCTCAAAGCCGGCATGCCGGAGCTCTTTGAGTTCTATTCGCCCAAACTGGAGTACGATAAAGCCAAGATGGGGCCGAGCTTCCGGCAGCTCGCGCCTAAAGTCATTAAAGTTTTGGACGAGCTCAATCTGGAGGTTCACGAGAAGCGTGTCGAGATCGCGAAGAAATTGTTGAGTTCGGGCAGTATGCACTTGCGCGTTGATGGACAAGAGGTTGAACTCAAAGACCAAGAGCACGTCAAGGTCGCGCTCTTCGCGAAAGAAGGCTTTGTCGAGGGCGCTGAGAGAGACTGGCGTGTGCTCATCGACACGCATATCGATAACGAGCTCCGCGAAGAGGGCTATGTGCGCGAGCTCATTCGCTTGATCCAAGAGAGCCGCAAGGAAGCGGGCTACGAAGTCTCCGATCGCATCGAAGTTTTCTACACCAGCGACCCGGAGCTTCAGAAAGCAATCGAGAAATTTTCGAAGCACATTCAAGACGAGACGCTCGCGCTCAAGCTCAACAAGGGCGAGATCCCATCTCACGTTGATTACAGCAAAGAGTTCGACGTGAACGGGAAATCAGCAAAACTCGGATTGGTCAGGAGCCGCTGATGGCGCTCGACCGCGAAGAGCTTTTGGCTGCGCTAGGGCCCCAGCAGTTTTGGCGCGATGTGAGAATCTTTGAGACGGTCGGCTCATCCAACGATCTTCTGAAAGAACTGGCACAGCACGGAGCCTCAGAAGGAACCGTCGTGATTGGGGAAGAACAAGTCTCTGCCAGAGGCCGGCTCGGTCGCTCGTGGCATTCTCCGAAGGGGGGAGCCTGGTTTTCCATTCTGCTGAGACCGCAGATGGAGTTGGGTCAATCCGGCTGTATTGCTGTGACGCTCGCGGTCGGCTTAGCGCATGGGTTACGCGAAGCGTATAAGCTACCGATCGGCGTCAAGTGGCCGAACGATCTTTGGCTGAATGGCCGAAAACTGGGAGGAATCTTGATCGAGCTGGCGAGCCGGGGAGAGAAAATCGAGTGGCTGATTGCGGGCATCGGAATCAACGTCAACAATCCATTGCCGAGCGAGACGCGCGTTCCGGCGACCTCGTTAGCAATAGCGCTAGGACGCGAGATCGCGCTCGAAGAGTTTTATCGGCTTGCACTCGGAAGCATCTCGGAGTCTTACGAAAATTTTCTGAAGGAAGGGTTCGCGCCGGTGCGAGCGCGCTGGCGCGAAGTCTCCGTGCTGGGAGACCGAGTCGGCGTGCATCAAGGAGAAGCAAAGTTTGAAGCCTCGGTCGTTGGTCTCTCTGAATCCGGTAAATTGCTGGTGCGCACGATGCAGGGCATTCGTGAGTTGGCGGCTGAAGAAGTGAGTTTGTCAATTTAAAAAATTAGGTTGCCGGGGCGACCCTACCTAGTGAGGAGTGATGCGACGTGACAGCGATTGCCATCTTGGGAGCGCAGTGGGGTGACGAAGGCAAAGGAAAACTGACGCACGTTATCACTAGAGACGCAGATTTTTGCGTGCGCTTTAACGGCGGCACGAACGCCGGGCATCGCGTCGTCTTCAGCAAGGTGCCCGTGCCCGCTGGAGTCGAAGACGAAGAGGACTCTGGGATGCCGCCTCAGCCGCAAGAGTTTAAGTTCAATCTGGTGCCTTCGGGAGCGCTGCATGAGCACTGTGCGGGCGTGCTCGGTAACGGGATGGTCATCGATCCGTATGCGCTCGTCGAAGAGATTCGCGCGCTACAGGAGCTAAAACATGCTGAGCCAGAGCTTTATATCAGCCAAACTGCGCACTTGCTCTTGCCCTATCATCCGTTGGTTGAAAAGCTGGAAGGAGCCAAGTCGGAGCTTGACACAACTGCGAAGGGAATAGGTCCGGCTTATCGCGACAAAGCTGCCCGCATCGGGATTCGCACGTCGGACTTACTCTTCCCCGAAGTGTTTAGAGAGAAAGTCAAACGAAATCTGGAGAGGCTGCAAAAGATTTGGCCGGGCCAGTCCGATCTCGAAAAAATTAATTCCCAACAGTTGGCCGATGACGTCCTAAAACTCTCGAGTGCATTCAGCGATCGCATTACGGATACTGTAAAACTCTTGCATAAAGCGCTGCGCGAAAAAAAGACAGTTGTCTTTGAGGGGGCGCAGGCTTGTTTGTTGGATTTGGATTTTGGCACCTATCCGTATGTGACTTCCTCGACGGCGACGATTGGAGGGGTGGGATCGGGGGCGGGCGTTCCCCCGCAGTGGATCGAGCGCGTGATTGGCATCACAAAAGCCTATACGACGCGTGTCGGGCATGGCCCGTTCGTCACCGAAGAGAAGAGCGAGCTGGGTGAAGAGCTTTTATACAGAGGGCACGAATTCGGCACAATAACGGGGAGAAAACGCCGCTGCGGCTGGCTGGATTTAGTTGCCTTGCGCTATGCTTCTATGCTGAACGGGTTTACGGAGTTAGCCTTAGTGAAGCTCGATGTGCTCACGGGACTGAAAGAAATTCCCATCGCGACGGCGTATCGCCACCCGAGTAAAGAAGTGATCCATAATTTCCCGTCCGTCCTTGAGATACTGAATCAGTGCGAGCCGATCTACGAGCGCCTGCCGGGCTGGAATGAAGATATTTCTCAGTGCAAAGAGTTCGCGCAACTACCCCCGCAAGCACGCGATTATGTGCGATTCATCGAGAATCACCTAGAAATACCGATTCGGGTGATCTCGGTCGGTCCGGCGGATGAAGCAAACATCTGGCGCTGAAATTGTTTTACCTGATGAAGCACGAGAGCCAAGCGTTGACCTAATGGAGTTTTCTTCTCTCAGAATAAGACAGATAAATGTATTGACTTCCAGTATGAGCTCTGTTACAATGTTTGCTTGCCAGCAAGGGGGTAGTTTATGAGTGGCATTTGGAAGCGAAAAGTTTTCTGGCTTCTTCTGCCCGTGGTAGGAATCGCCGAAAGAGTTTTTGCTGATGGAACCACTCCTGTTGCCTCGCCGGCTACTCAAACAGCCGCGCAAACTCTGATCTCCTTCCGAGAAGCGATCTTTGTCTTGCTCTTGGTCCTGATCGTTTTTGCCGGTCTGATTGGGTACGAGTGGGTGCGCAAACGCACCTAGGGGTCCCCGACGGTGAGGGGCCGACTTGCTCATTCACAGTGAGATGATCGGTCGTCCCAGGGAGTTAGGCGCTATTATCTTCGGTAATCACCTCATCCCTGGAAGGGACTTGGCGAAGGAATCGTCAGGGTTTCGAGATTTTCCCGACGGCTCCGCAAGTAGCCAAGTCAAACCCCCTTTCCCGCGGGACGGTTCCTAACCCGAGCCGTCCCGTTCCTTCCTAATACGAAGATGGTCTCGGAAGCTCGGCCGAGACCAGTCTTATTGGGGAGTAACATTAAATCTCATTCCTATGCGTCATTCGGAGCGAAGCGAAGAATCTCCTATAGAAAGATCTTCCGCTCTGCTCAAGGTGACATGATGATCTGAAATTAGTATAACTCCGAAACGCCGTTGCAGTGGGCGTCCGCATTTGATAGGATGTTCATCCGTGAATATAACGGGAGGATTTTTCCAGAATATGCAGAAATCGACGTTGATGAAGCGCGAAACTCAGGGAAAAGATTGGCAACACGACTGGTATCTGGTCGATGCCAAGGGCAAGACCTTGGGAAGATTGGCTGTCCAGATCGCTCGCATCCTGATGGGCAAGCACAAAGCAGTTTACACGCCCCACGTCGATGTGGGCGATTATGTCATTGTGGTGAATGCTGCGCAGGTGAGAGTCACGGGCGACAAGCTCACACAGAAGAAGTATTACAGTTATTCGGGCTATCCCGGCGGCTTGAGCGAGCGAAATTTGGCACAAGTGATGGCTCAGCATCCGACGAGGCCTCTCGAAGAAGCCGTGCGCACGATGCTGCCCAAGTCGGTCCTAGGGCGCCGCATGTTCAAGAAATTAAAAGCCTACGCCGGCGCTGAACACCCGCATCAGATTCAAACTCCCAAAGCGCTCGACGTTTAAATCTAATACCGCATCAGCAAACTGAACAAAAATTAAGAAAGAGGCCTTTGCGGGCCTCTTGATTTTTTTCTGAAGTTGTGCTACGTTTAAATTACTTCGCCCGCACCTTGGCGAACCTGGAGCAATCCAGGGGTGCAAAGTTCCGGACCCTCGCGGAGGGTGACCGAACTGCCGGGGCGAAAGAAAAGACTTGGTTCAAGTATTTTCTTTTACCTTCTGTACTTTATAGGATAGTTCTTGGCTTTGCCCATGGGCCGGGCGAAAATATCGCCGAGGAGGATTTGGTTATGCGTCAACAGCACGACGTGCGGAGTGGGCGCTGGCTCGCGGAGCGGGCGACGGGTGTAGGAGGTCGGAGTCTCGTCTCTTTCTTTTCCAAACGGGTAGGTCGAGTGGGAATGGCTCGCGGGTGGTTTGTCGCGTTGGTTCTGGGAGCGTTGGGGTTAGGAGTTCTGGCCGGCTGTACGGGCTTCTTTCAAAACTTGGTGGGCACGGACAAATCCAAAAGTTCTTCTTCGGTAACTCAATTCGTGACCTGGCAGGCGCATCACAGCACGCTCGACGCCAAGTGTCCGGACAAATTGAATGACAAAGAGTTGCTCAAGAAGCTGCGTCATGTCTTGGGTAAGTCAGAAGTCAAGAAGCTCAAGAAGAAGCTGGAGCAAAAAGGGCACAAGATGAGAAAAGAGAAAGCTCAGGCGTGCCGGACGAGGACGCAGAATGCTACTACTGCGGCCTCATCGGGACAGCTCGTGCCATTGCAGGAGGCGGGACCGGACATGACGCTGGTGACGATCCCGTTCGATAATACTGATGGGACAAGCGGAGCGCTTTATGACTTGCAGAATGAGACGGATCCAACCCAAGCAGCAGTCTGGGCGGGGATCGAGCAGGGAGAACGCTACGATCACCTACAGGGGGACGAAGAAAAGAGCTATCTCTTCCCGGGAGCAGCGCCGACGCAGCAGGCGATCGCCGATGCCCAGCAAAGCGAGGGCTTTCAGGAGCTACAGGCGGACATGCAAGCGCAGGGGCTGAGTCTGATGAGTGACGGGATTCAGGTTGTGGTGGACGAGGCAGGGCAAGAGGCGTTATTGGCGTTGCCGGTGGCTTCGACAGCTACTGCTCCAGCCTCAACCACTGGAAAAGTAACTCCAGCAGCGATCGCTCCAAGTACGTATTATTATGCTTGGGTGAACATTGAAGAAGTGGCAGTTTCTGGAACTTCACAAGTGCAGGTAGGAAATTTGCGGCTGGAGGCTGAGTCACTCGGTTGGCTACGCGCGGAGGATACAGATGATCCACGCCAGTTGATGTCGCCCTATAACTGGACAGCGCGCTTTAGCGCGACTGGGACCGGGGCAGCAGTCACTGCCGGTACGAGCACGTGTAAGTTCCGAGGCTCACTGCGTGTTGGGATCTTTGGGCCCTCCGTGAACAAAGGCCCCTCTCCGCTGACGACGAACCTGGGAATGAAAGTAAGAGGTGGGACAGGGGCATACACGGTCAGCTGGGATTATGGTGACGGGAGCACAAACAGGTTAGACAGCATGAACTGTAGCTCAGTAACAGACACGCGCACCCATACGTATTACAACATTGGTCCGCCGGAGGCCGTTTACGCTCCTCAGGTTACGGTGACAGATATTAACAGCGGCAAGTCGAAAACCGTGACCTTCTCCAGTGTAAGAAGAGTGCGCACGCAAGCAGGCAGTTTCTCACCAAAAGACCGAAACACTCCTATTGTGCTAATCGCGGGCATAGGTACTACTGCGGATAATCCGGATTATCAAAAGATTGTCGACCAACTACATGGGGTGGGTTATAACAATGTTTTCGTTGTAGATTGGGCACCTCCAGTGGTCACAGACTTATCTAGCCGTGTGGTGAGTCCAGGGCATATCCCAGCAGCTGCCGTACTTCGCACACAGAAGCAACTCTATGACGCACTAGGCCCTACACAAGAGTTCATCGCCGTTGGACTTAGTGGAGGCGGCCTAGCAATGCGTTTTCTAATTGAGCATCCTGGAGCAGATGTCGTTGATCCGTACACTTCTGCTCCTGTACCCATGGAGGGATGGGATGACTCTCGCTACCCACCTTGGTATGGAGATAGACAAGCCGATGTCGCTCCCTGCACTGACTGTGGGGGATTAGGGTTCAAATTAGATTTGCCTTGGAAGAGCAGAGTAAAGCGATTTTACATGATGGCAAGTCCGAATCACGGAACTCCAGTTGCTAACTACGATCGCTGCAATATCCTCGCCCCAAACCTGAACTCATCTACACCAGGATACGACTGGGGGGCAGCGTGTACGGACCTTGCGGTGAATTCAACCTACCTTAATGCCATGAGCTATGAAAAGCCATCATATGTCAACTTTGACTATGTAGCAGTAGGGAGTGATGCCAACGATCGCGGGTATTACGAAATGGCAAAGAGCTTCTGGTGTGGCCTGTTCGACTGCGGAATCATCGTCCGCCCACAATTTGAGGAAGGAGCTCCTTATTGGCGCTACTATCCTGAGCCAATAGGCCAATTCGATGATGCAGATTACGGTTATGACGGTGTTGTGCCAGCGCAGAGTCCATGGTTGACTGGTGCATCTCACTTCATTCTGTGGGATGGCGACGATCCTGGTAAAGATTCCTCCGGATATTTCGTGCGTGCTTACGGTACCAGCGTGCATGACCGATGCTTGGTAGCAAATCTCTGGTTATGGAACAGGATTATCGAGGACATAGAAGGTCGTTTCGACAATCGCTCGGATGGTGCAGTGTTTGGACAATTGGTCTACAGCCGAGAAGGCGCGATTTCTGGCGGGAGCGATCCAAGCTCACCTCAGCCGATGTTCCAACCACCGCCCCGTCGCAGGAGTGATGGCGTTCTAGTTCCAGTCAATTGCGGAAAGCGCGAAGAGATAGCTCCATGACAATGCAGCTTGACAAGGGCAGGGTAGATTCCCTGCCCTTGTCAGTAATAACTTTCACTCAGAGGGAGATAGCTATGACATCTGCACGAAGTCAAAGATGGGTGGTTTTCTTGCTAGTATTCATTGCTGGCGTCTGCAGTTGCTCTGCTTGGACGTATGCACAAACTTCCATTGACACTGCGGAGCCCAGAGATTTTTTTATAGAGGAATTTGCGGTAGGTAGCCTGAGTGCATCAGTGGCAACGATTACTGGGATCGCCCTCGCAGAACTTTTATCAAGCTGTCCTTTAGGATTTGGAGGTATAGGATGTAATTCTCTGGTGATTCTTTTGAGTCAAACCATCGGCGCGACGCTGGGCGCGACAGTGGGTGTGGCTTACATCGGTTGGCGTCGGGGTGTGCAAGGCAATCTACTGTTTGCACCTGTGGGAGGATTATTAGGAGTCGGATTTGGCATAATGCTTGGCACCCTGTTCCTTTCTATTTTAGACCGCGGTCTTCTGACATATCCATCACTGCCACTTCTGGTGCTGAGCAGCGTAGGGGCTAGTCTGGGCACTGTATGGGGGTACAACTCAGGGGCAACAATGAAAGTGAAAACTTTGAGTTTCTCAAATCAGAGACTGGAGTTAGCGAGCATTACAGTGAGCTGGTGAAACTGGGGTGTTAGGGATCTTTGTCCAATTGCTAACCTCTGGCTATGGAACCGGCTGATCGAGCATGTGGAAGGCCGCTTCGACAATCGCTCAGATGGCGCAGTGTTCGGGCAATTCGTCTACAGCAGGGAGGATGCGATATCTGGAGGAACGAATGCTGAGAATCCTGAACCAATGTTCCCTAAAATCTGCCAGTGGTAGCAGCAACAATTATGTAGGGCGGGGAATACCCCGCCCTACATGGTGTCAGTAGATCATATTTCTGCCCTTGCTGCTCAAAGGAGTAAATCGGACATAGGAGGGTTTACGATGAGCGCCAGCCTGAGAGGGCCGATGAATGTTCTCGTAATGGCTAGCTTGCTGACATTGCTCCTTTTTGTTGGTGCTGCTGCACAAGGGGCAGAAGAAGCACTCCCAAGAGATATAATAGCGAAAGAGTTCATATATAGCTTAACAGGAGCTTACGTTGGAGGACTGTTCGGCTATGTTTTGTCAATTTATCTATATAATCATTTGGCTCTAGACCAGGACTTTAATTAGATGGTATCATGGCGTTTGAGGATTTGCCAGAGTTCACGTGCTAAGCTAGGGGAATTTTTCTTCCACCGCCACTCACACTCCTTGAGGTGCAACGG
>JACOSB010000123.1 GCA_016179105.1 Candidatus Acetothermia bacterium | reverse complement strand
GAGTCCCGGCGGGAACAGGTCGCCGTTGAAGAACTGGAACTCGGCGCGGATGTTGTTGGTGATGCCGGCCACGGTCAGGTTGCGGATGAACAGCTTTTCTTCCTGGACCGTGAAGCTGGTCACGACCTTGCCGCCGCGGGTGCGCTCGATGGGCTTGCACTCGGCGAAACACTCGATGCCCTGCCGCGCGCCAAACCAGGTCTCAGCGCGTACGGTGACGCCGCTGACCGTCTGGCCTTCTAGCGCCAGCACTAAGCCGGTGTTGAAGCTGGGGGTCGTGGCGGTTCCGAGGTTAGCGAACAAACCGCGGATGCTAAGTACCAAGCCCGCGATGTTCAGGTTGAGGTCGACGACTTTCTTGATGAAGTACAGCGGTCCATCCAGCATGTTGTTGCCGTCGGCGATGACCGCCAGGAGCAAGTTCTGGATGATCGGGTGGAAGGCGCCCACGTCTTCGATCAAGAAGAAGAGCAGGCCGTCCGCCGCGGGACAATCCAGGAACGGCGGCGTGACATCGCCGGGGTTCTGGAAGTTGACGCAATAACGAGCCGACGTCAAGGTGCTGGTGGAGCGCTCCTGCTCGAGCTCCCAGACGCTGGGAGCGAAGATCAGGTTGGTGCGCACGGTCAAAGCGCCCACGGTGGCTACGATTCTAAGTGCCTCAAACTCCAGCCCCTTGAAGGTAAAGACTGAGGTGCTGGTGATGTCCAAGCCGCTGATCGAGAGCGTCAAGGCCAGGTCTGCCTCGACCTTGACGAACGTCCCGGTCACCTTGGGGCAGCGCGTAGTCTGTGCGAAGCCGGAGAAGGGACTGAAGATGGTCCCACAATCCGGGGTGATCACTATGTCTAATTGTAAGCTGCCGCTGACCGGAGCTGCGTTCGATGCCGCAGAGAAGGCAGCTACTAGAAGAGCCGCCACTGTCAGCGCGAGTAGCTTTCTAAACATATTGGAAACCTCCTTATTCCTTCTCTTTAGAACTTGATTGAGGTCCGCAGGCGAGCTACGAGCAGCGCGTCGGTGCTAAGGACCACCGAGAAGGAGAAGTCGACGTTTCCGGCCTTCCAGGCAACGTCAATGTCCAACTCGCTAAAGCCGGTAAGCAATCCGAAGAAGACGGCCTTGGCGTCGAACGTGAAGTTACCCACGGCCGCGCTGATGTACACGTCATGCTCGGCCACGCCGTTCAAGCCGCCGCCCGCACAGACGCTGCCCGAAACGAACAAGCGCTCGGTGCAGAGCAACAGGTCGCTCGTGACCGTGACTCCCGGCGGGTCAAAGGTGCTGACGAACTCGGCCAGTTGCGCTTCCCACGGACACGGTAAGCCAAAGCCGCAGCTGTTGGTCTGCCTCAAGTAGAAGAGCCAGACCGCGATGACCGAGACGTCGCCGAACTTCAGGCTGGTCTGCAGTACATCAAAGCGCGGGTTGAGGTTAAAGTCCAAGCGTAGCGTGTTGCTGACCGTCAGGTTGAGCGGAGCCACGCGCGCGCGCGAATCGATCTGCACGAAGCAGAGGCCCGAGACGGGGCAGTCGGCAGCGCCGGGGTTGTTGAACAGCTGGAACTCGGCGCGAATGTTAAAGGTCACGCCGGCAATCGTCAGGTTGCGGATGAAGAGCTTTTCTTCTTGGATGGTGAAGTTGCTGATCGTCTTGCCGCCGTAGACTCTCTGCAGCGGCTTGCACTCAGCGAAGCATTCCAAGCCTTGACGAGCGCCCAGCCAGCTCTCCGCGCGCACGGTGACGCCGCTGACGGTCTGGCCTTCGATCGCGGCGACGACGCCGGTGTTGTACTTGGGCGCGGTGGCCGTACCGACGTTGGAAAACAGCGCGCGGGTGCTAATCGTCAGACCGGCGATGTTCAAGCTGAGCTCGACGACCTTCTTGCGGAAGACCAGGATCGCGTCGAGCATGCCGCCCTTATCAGCGATCTGGGCCAGGATGAAGTTCTGCAGAGCCGGGTGGAAGACGCCCACGTCCTCGATCAAGAAAAAGAGGAAGCCGTCGGGCGCGGGACAATCCAGGAAGGGCGGGGTCACGTCGCCGGGGGACTGCGCGTTGATGCAGTACCGGGCTGAGAGCGTGTTCCCCGTGCGCTGGATCTCGATCTCCCAGATGCTGGGGGCGAAAACGAAGGTATCGCGCACCGTCAAAGCACCGATCGTCGTAGAGAGCGTGAACGACTGGAACTCTACGCCCTTGAAGGTGAAGACGGTGTTGCTGCCGATCTCAAGACCGCTGATCGTAAGGCGTAGGACCAGGTCGACCTCGAGTTTCATCACGGTATCGCTGACCTTGGCGCAAGTAGCTGCCGGTCTGTCCCAGGGTACCTGACAAATTGGGGCAAACACAAGGTCAACGGTAAAGCTGCCGCTGATTGGGGCAGCGTTTGCGGGGGCAACCAGCGCAGCCGCAGCTGCCAACGCAATCATAAATGCTAGCAATCTCCTAAACATTGATTCCTCCTTACTTATTCGGAACAGGCTGTTACAGTGCAGCCAGACTATTCCTACACACTTTTCTGATTAAAATACCCCCTGCTGGTCACCTCCTCAAGATTTGTCCTTTTTCTCTCCTCACATAGAGCGGTACGATTTCTGCTTTACTTCCATCCCCCATGGGAGGCTAGGACACCACACGATTTATTTATGAACTACGTCTGTCCACGCTCTTTCCAGAAACGAGTCTTTCGCGTTTCTCGACAGAATCCGTTCATGGTAGTCAATACTCTACTCCCGTCCGCCGAGCCGAAAGGAACACGCGGGCGCTAGGTCGACGCACGCCAGACTCGCGGCAACGAATCCTAGACGATGGGTCAGCTCTAGTGCCCTCACGGATTTGGTCATACTTCTTTTTACATCATTTGGGGAATACCTTGGACTTTGGCATTGAGAGATGCTGGGGAAAAACAAAATACTGGAGGATTTTTGTCCGCCGGTAACAGATCGCAGGCTGCTACACATTTCCAAACGCCCCCTCGTATATCTTGGGCTCGTCTTGTACCGGCAAATTGGTGAAGAAGTTTCTTAACTCGTTACCGTGAGCCCCTTGTGAGTTCGAATTTTTAGGCCTTTACGTCTTTATATGGCTGATTTTATCACATAGCACCTCATTTGTCAAGAGCCCCCGAGCTTCGACGAAAGCATCTCCCTGTCTTGCTTATCGGACAAAAACTGTTCACTCGCCGGCTCGATTGGCACCTAAATTCCACCACACGGTCATTTTTCTTCCACCTAAGACGAGCTAGAATAGGGACGGAGGTCTCAACCGTGGCATCCTTCCTAGGAGCAAAATGACCGCTGGGGTGCCCTTATTAACTCAATAGAGTGTGCTACAGTGGAGATCGGTTGTTGGCTGTTTAGTTTTTAGCCAACGGCCAAAAGCTAAGCGAAGAGCCGATACAAGCAAGAAGGAGGAATTCTATGAAGCGTCTTACGTGCGTGTGGATAGTATCTGTCTTGATTGTAGTGGCGGGAATGAGCGTAGTAAGCTCGGCACAGATCCCCCGTGAGATCGGCTCCGGGAACTGCCGTTCTGCCAACCCAAAGATCGTTCCTATCAACTGCCCGACGATCCAAGAGGCCGTAGACCAATCGAACCCAGGAGATACGATTCAGATCTTACCGGGCACTTATCAAGAGAGCGTCAAAGTCGAGAACAAACGCCAAGTGATTATCGAGGCCCAGACCCCCGACACAGTGACCGTCCAGCCCCGCGACCCCAATCAGAACGTCTTCACCTACACCAACGCGCGCGAGTGGACGATGCAGAAGGGGATTATTCTTACGGGCGGCGCGCGCGGGATCGAGATCAACAACAGCGTCCAGATTACGCTCATCGACCTGACGATTACCAAGAACAATCAAGAGGGCTTAGCTATTCTTTCGGGCTCGACGGTCGAAGCGCGCGGCGTCAAAATTATTGAGAACAAATCGACGGGGGTTTTAATTGACGGTACGCCATCACAGCTCAAAACATCCGCCAAGCTGCTCGTAAGCGCCAACGGCAAAGACGGCTTCCTCGTCACGAACAAGGGTACGGCCGATCTCAGCGACACGACCGTCACTAAAAACCAGGGCTTCGGCATCAACGTCGATGGCGCTATTTTGAAAACAGCTTCGAACACGATCGTCTCCAGCAACGCCAACGCCGGTGTCTCGCTCACCAAGAGTGCGAACGCCACGATCGCCGCAAGCCAGATCCTCCAAAACCAAAAAGACGGAATTATTATGAATTCCTCGACGCTCACGATGACCGGCAGCACGATCAGTAAGAACGCTGGCCACGGTCTGAATATGACTCAAGCGAGCGCCAATGTCAGCAGCAGCATTTTCTCTGAGAACGGGATCAAGGGCATCAACGAGACGAGCAAGTCTACTCTCATCGTCTCGACCAACAGCAAAGTGACGGGTCACCCCGACGACGGTGTCTTTGTCCAAAACAGTGCTTCGGATATCAAACAGACTGAGGTCAGCGCAAACGGCCAGCGCGGCGTCGGCCTCGAGAACGCGACGATGACGATGGCCACTTGCAAAGTCACGGCCAATAAGAGCCACGGGATCGAGATGAGGTCTTCGTCGGCCGACATCAAAGACAGTCAGATTACCGTGAACGGGATCAAGGGCATCAACGAGATCGAAAAATCAACGATGACGATGAGCGGCAACTTGGTCCAAGGCCATCCCGATGACGGGATCACTCAAGTTGATTCATCGGCTGATATACAAAAGAGCGAGATCAAAGACAATAAACAAAGGGGTCTCTCGGCGACCAACTCGACGCTGACCATGAGCGGCAGCACGGTCGCGACGAACTCCGACGATGGCATGAATTTCCTAAATTCTTCCGGCGTCATCAACGACAGTAAGATTCTCAACAATGGCAAACGCGGGATTTTTGGCGACCATTCAGGATTAAACGGCTCGAACGTCCAAGTCTCGGGCCATCCCGAGGATGGAATTGAGCTGCACAATAGCTCGATGGACCTAAGGAATAACAGCCTGGTGTCTGAGAACAAGGGCGATGGCATCTCTGCCGAAGCCTCTTCTATCACCGTCTCCACCAGCAAAGTGACTAAAAACAATCAAAATGGAGTCCTGCTCCAGGTTTCTTCCGCCGATATTTCTGATAGCGAGATCAGCAGCAACGGCGCGCGCGGCGTCGACATGAAGAACTCAGCTCTCACAGCCTCCAAGACGAATATTCTCAATCATCCGAGCGACGGAATGCTTTTGGACACCAGCTCGGCCAACTTGAGCAATGGTAGAATTGCCGACAACAAGGGCGAGGGCATCTCGGCTCAAACGTCCACGGTCGCGCTCACGAGCACGGTCGTCACGAACAGCGGCTCGAACGGTTTATTGCTCCGAGGCTCGTCAGCCAACGCCGCGAGTAGCGAGATCTCCAACAACAAAGCCAAGGGCATCAACGCGTCCGATCGCTCGACGATGACGCTCGCCGACACGAACGTTCTTAATAACGGAGACGACGGGATCCAGCTTGTGCAAAGCTCGGCCGGCCTACGTGGTGGCACGGTGAAGGGCAATAAAGCTCGAGGGATTGGTGCTCAAGAGCGCTCCACGGTCGCGCTCGTCAGCACGATCGTCACAGGGAACACGGGCGACGGCGTGCAGCTCGCCGCTGCATCCTTGAGTCTGCGCGATGGGCAAGTCACTCAGAACGGTGCACGCGGCATCAATGCGTCCGATCGCTCGGCGATCAGCGTCGTCAACGGAACCATTAACGAGAACGCGAAAGACGGACTCGCGCTCGCGAGTTCCACAGCTGCGCTCAACGGGAGCAAAGTTCAGAACAACAAGGGCACTGGGATTCTGATGGACCCCGCCTCGGTCGTCACGTGCGTGAGCACCACGGTCTCCGGAAATGCCCAGAACTTCTCGAACGGGGTGAAGTGCTGACAAATTAACGTACAACCTGCAACCTGAGTAGGGGCGAGGTGACCTCGCCCCTACTTTATTATTTAGTCCGTCAGTGAGGAACAGACTGGCTTTCTTCATCAACCGGGCCACAGGATGGTCGCCAGCCACACCACCACGAGGGCGATCAGGATCGTAAGAGGCGTGCCGACTCGAACAAAGTCGCTGAATTGATAGCGCCCAGGACCATAGACCAACAAGTTGCCGTGATGGCCAATCGGCGTCAGGAAGGCGGTAACTGCCGCCATCGCTACCGTCACGACATACGGTTCCGGCGCTTGGCCCAGCGCCTTCGCCAGGGCGACAGCGACCGGCGCGAAGAGCGCCGTCGTGGCGGCATCTGACATCAACTGAGTCACCATACCCACCATGGCAAAGAGCGCCAGCAAGATCCACATCTGATCCCATCCGCCTATGGCGTTCTGCAGCCACCCGGCCAACAGAGCAGCGACACCCGTCTTTTGCATCGCGGCCCCTAGCGGGATCGCACCCGCAATGAAGACATAGATGCGAGCATCGATCGCTCGATACGCTTGGCGGCCGGTGATACAGCGGGTCAGCACCATCGCCACGGCGCCGGCCAGGCTAGCCATCTCGAGCGTGAGTAAATTGAAGGCGGCCGCAAAAACCGTTGCCAGCATGATGGCTCCCGCTAAAGGGGCCTTCTGCCGCAGCCGCACTTCACTGTGAAAGGGAGCCAATATCGAGAAGTCACGATCCCTGGCTACCCGCGCGAGCGATTGACCATCTCCGAGCAGTAGTAGCACATCACCCTCTTGCAGCCGGGTGTGCGCCAACTCCTGCTGCATCCACCCCTCCTGCCGCCACAAGCCGATCACAATCGGCCCATAGCGCCGCCGAAAATCGATCTCGGCCAGAGTGCGCCCGACGAGGTCCGAATTCGGCGCTACGACTGCTTGGACCAGGCGTTCATCCAAGTCCTCCACCGCGCTCCGTGCGGTCAGCATCTCGGGCAGATACTGCTCGACCGGGCGTAGCTCCACGCCGTGCTCCTGGCGAAAAGCGACGATATCCTCCGGCGTGGTGTGGACCAATAGCACGTCCCCAGCGCTCAGTCGCTCTTCCTCAAACGGCGGATACAGTCGGTGGCTCTCGTGCACCCATCCCGCCACGGTGAAGTGGTAATGGTCATCGGCCTTGACTTCAGCCAACGTCTTCCCGACGAGTGACGAGCCCGGCATGATCGTGACTTCCGTGAAGTAATTGTCGAGACGGAATAGGTTGGCGGGATCTTCACCTCCTTGGCGACTCGGTAGCAAGAAGCGGCCGACTAGCAGCATGAAGATCAGGCCTACCAGCGATAGGCTCAGTCCGATCGGCGCAATCGAGAAGATGTCGAGCCCCGGCCGGCCCGCTTGTTGGAGCGCGGCGCTCGCCACCAGAAACGCGGGGGCACCGATGATCGTGATCGTCGTGCCAAGAGAAGCCGCAAATGAGAGCGGCATCAGCAGTTTCGAGGCTGGGATGCGACGCTCGCGAGCTAAGTTCAGCGTGACTGGGAGCATCATCGCGGTCGTCGTTACATGGTGGGTGAACGCAGACAAGAGCGACACTGAGGGCATGATGACGGCTATGGCTCGGGTGTAGCTGCGACCGGCCAGACGGCCGATCCAGCGACCCACCGAGTCTGATAATCCGGTATGGTGAAGAGCCCCCGTGAGGACGAAAATCGAGGCCACCACGATCGCCGGCTCGCTCCCGAAGCCGGAGAGCGCCTCTGAGGAGCTCAGCACGCGCGTGAGATACAGGGCCAGCACGATGAGCAGGGCGACGATGTCGTTGCGGATCCGCTCAGTCATGAACAGCCCGAAGGCGACCGCCAAAATCACTAAGAAACTAAGCTGTTGCACCGTGAGGTCTGCTGGCAAATCGAGCCCTCCTTACTGAGTTTGTTGTCTCATCACTATTTATTCGATAGCACCTCCTATAATAGCTTCAACTTAGGGCACTCCGGCGCTCTTTGCAAACACTGAAGAGCCCTCAGCGCCGAGCGATGCGGCTTGACAAACGCTTTCCAGTATGATATTTTTAGCGATAGATCAAGTCACCCTCAAAGTAGCAACAATCATTACAGCCCACCGGCCACGGAGCGCAAGGAGGAGTACGATGACAATCCAACGCCCGTGGTTATCTTTTATCGAATTGACCGACAGCGAAGGCCGACGTTTTCTCCTCAACGTAGAGACCATCAGCCGCGTGACGGCTGAGACGGAGGGAACCCGTCTTTATTTTACGGACGGCCATGATGCTCGTGTTCGCGAGAGCTACGATCGAGTCAAAGAGCTTTTCAGCGAATGGATCGAAGTGGCCTAGAGGGAGATGAGTGTCGTCGCTCGAAGCGATAGAATGGACTCACAAAAAAACAAGGAGGGCTTTATGAAGCATCTTGTCTGTCTGGCAATCGTAGTGGCACTCGGTCTGTGGGTGGGGTTCAGCACGGAGGCACAGATCCCCCGCGAGGGCGGCCTTGGTTGCCCCAATGCCAACCCCAAAATCGTCCCGACCAACTGCCCGACTATCCAAGAAGCCGTGAACGAATCGCGCCCCGGCGATACGATCATCATCCTGCCCGGCACTTACCAAGAGAGCGTCAAAGTCGAGAACAAGAGAGAAGTCATCATCGAGGCCCAAGAGCCCGGGACCGTTACCGTCAAGCCTCAGAGCTCGAGCGAGCATGTCTTCACCTATCGCAACTCGCAAAAATGGACGATGCGCAAGGGGATTATTCTGACCGGCGGTGCCCGCGGGATCGAGATCAACAACAGCACCGAGATCGTTCTGTTGGATTTGGTGATCACCAAGAACCAAGCCGAAGGGCTCGCGATACTCTCCAACTCTCAAGTCGAGGTGCAAGGCCTCAAGATCACCGAGAACAATTCGAGCGGAATCTTGATCGACAGCGCTCCGGTGAAAGCGAGCAAGACGACTTCAAGCAACAACGGCGGCGACGGTCTACTCCTTCAGAACAAGGGCGTAGCCACGCTGAGCGAGATGCAATTTACGAACAACAAAGCCAATGGCGTCAACGTGAATAATGCCAGCATCACGATGGGCAATAGCGCGTCATCAACCAACGCTAATGACGGCATGGCGCTCCAGAGTGCTTCGGGCGTTATCAGCGATAGCAAGATTCTGAATAACGGGAAACGCGGAATTTTCGCCGATCGCTCGGCGCTCAGCGCTTCGAACACTCAAGTCTCAGGGCACAGTCAGAATGGCATCGAACTGAAAAACAGCGCGCTGGACCTGCGCAACAAAAGCTTAATCTCTGAGAACAAGGGCAACGGTATCTCAGCGGACAGTTCATCGCTCATCGTCTCGACGAGCACCGTGACCAAAAACAACCAGAACGGCCTGCTCTTCCAAAGTTCTTCGGCCGATGTGTCTGATAGCGAAGTGAGCAGCGACGGCGCGCGCGGCATTGATATGAAAAACTCAGCGCTCACGACGTCCAAAACAAACATTCTCGGCCATCCGAGCGACGGCCTGAAATTAGACACAAGTTCCGTGAACTTGAGCGGTGGGAAAATCGCCGACAACAAGGGCGAGGGCATCAGCGCCCAAAACTCCACGGTCGCTCTCACAAGCGTGACCATCACCAACAGCGGAGCCAATGGATTATTGCTCCGAGACTCTTCGGCCAATGCGACCGGCAGTGAAATCTCTAACAGCAGCGCGAAGGGCATCGACGCCGGAGCCGCCTCCACGGTGACGCTGGTAGACACGAATATTCTCAACAACGGGAATGACGGGATTCAGTTAGCCCAAAGCTCGGCGGGTCTGCGCGGAGGCACGGTGAAGGGCAACAAAGCTCGCGGCATCGGCGCACAAGATAGATCGACTGTCGCGCTCACGGGCACGATCGTCACTGGAAATTCTGGAGATGGAGTCCAGCTCGTCGCGGCTTCGTTCAGCCTGCGTGACGGACAAATCTCTCAGAACGGCGCGCGCGGCATCAACGCGACCGATCGCTCGGCCGTCAGCGTCGCGAACGGAACTATTTCCGACAACGCCAAAGACGGGCTCGCGCTCGCGAACTCGACGGCCGCGCTCAACGGAAGCAAAGTACAGAATAACAAAGGTACTGGGATCACGGCTGATGCAGCGTCCGTCGTCACCTGTGTCAGCACCACGGTTTCGGGGAACGCGACGAATCTGTCAGCAAATGTCAAATGCTGATTGGGGTAAACCGTTAGTCGCCAAGACGCCCAGGGCGCAGTAGGGGCCCGGCGGGTCGCCCCTACTTGATTATTGATTCTCGTTCGTCCTATACTCAGGAAGGAGAAATCGGGAAGTTTTTAGCGAAAAGTAAATGTGCGAACGCGACGTGCTCAATCTGACCCACGCCTAGGAGCCCAGTAAGGAGGTCAACGTATGAGCACCTCTCGCAGCGCGAGGTGGTTGTTCGTCGTATTCGGTGTGGCGCTCCTGATGGCCGGGAGCGTGGGAAGAGCGTCCGATGAGGGTAGCGGCGGAGGCGGTGGGAGCCCCCTTGCTCCCGAGATCGTCGCCGTCGATTTCCGCAAGTCGATCCCCGCTGACGGCAGCCGTGCCTTCGGGTCAATTCGCTTCAAAGATCAAGACGGCGACATCGCCCAAGTGAAGTTCGATGTCGTGGAAGCCGTCGATTTTGCTCCCTTTAGCTTTAACCCCAAGATCAAAGGTCAAGTAGCGGGAAGTTTCCCCTTCTTCGTCTTCTCCAAAATCCCGCAAAAAGTGACTCTGAAAGCGACGCTCGTCGACGAAGCCGGCAACCGCAGCGAGCCGGTTATTTTCAGTTTTGAAGCGCTCACGCTGGTCACCGTGCTCAACAAATGGGGCGGGTTTGGCACCGGCGACGGCCAATTCATGGGCATCACGGGCTTGGCACTCGACGCCAAGGGCAATGTCTACGCGACGGATTTTGACCAAGACCGCGTGCAAAAATTCGATCCCGACGGAAGACTGATCTCTAAATGGGGAACTCAGGGCAATGCCAACGGACAACTAGACGGTCCCTCGGGCATCGTGATCGATACTGCGGGGAATGTCTATATCGCGGAAGCGGGCAACCGACGCGTGCAAAAATTCACAGACAACGGCGCGCCTCAGCTCAAGTGGGGCAGCTTCGGTAACGGCGACGGGCAGTTTGCTTTCCCCGCCGGCGTCGCGGTTGACCCTCAGGGTAACGTCTACGTCACCGACAAGGTCAACGATCGCGTCTCCAAATTCACGTCATCCGGGACATTCATGACGCGCTGGGGCTCTCGCGGAAACAGCGAGGGGCAGTTCAACGGCCCGAGCGATATTGCGATCGACGTGAAGGGAAACGTCTATGTGCTCGATTCGGGCAATAACCGCATCCAGAAATTTTCTTCAGATGGCTCGTACGTGCTGCAATGGGGAATGCAAGGATCGCTCGATGGCCAGTTCTTGACTCCCTTGGGCGTCGCCGTGGACTCTCAGGGAAATGTGTATATCGCCGACACGGGCAACGACCGAATCGAAAAATTCGGTCCCAACGGGGCGTTCATCTCCAAGTGGGGCAGCCTCGGCTCCGGGGATGGACAATTCAACGAACCCATGGACATCGCAGTCGATGCCGAGGGCAACATTTACATTGCCGAAGAAGGGAACCATCGCATCCAAAAACTGAGATTCCGCGGGCCGTAGGTCTCTGGATTTTTCAGTGTAGGGGCGGTTCGCGAACCGCCCCTACACCACGGATTGTCTTGGCACCCCTTGGCGTCTTGGCGGTTCTAAAATCAATGCAATCCCTTCCAGATCATACTGAGCGCTACATAGAGCACGACGATCCCGAAGAACTGGCGCACGCGCTTTTTGGGCAGCTTCGCCGTAACCATCGGGCCGAGTTGCGCTCCGATGATTACCCCCAACAAGAGAGGGAAAGTATACTCCCAGCGTAGATGGCCTAAAAATCCGTGCTCGATCGCACCGATGAGCGCCGGCGGGCCCATCACAAAAAGACTCGTCGCCACGGCACTGACAATATCAATCCCGAGCAAAAGATTCATCGCGGGGACCATCACGATCCCGCCGCCGATCCCGAAAAATCCTACGGCCAGCCCCGCGACAAAGCCGATGAGCGAGCCGGTGATTAGTTTTCTGCCGCCATGCCAGTGGCGATGTAAGAGTTCCCCGAGCTCTTTGGGCTCGTGGCCGCTCAGCATGAGCACCGTCGGGTAGAGAAAAAAGATGCCAAACGCCAAGGCCAAGACAGAGCTCGAAACAAATTGGGTGAGATAAGCCCCGAGCCAGCCGCCGACAATTGCCGCCGGCATCAGCAAGAGCCCGAAATGCACATCGACTACTCCCTGACGCCAATAAGCGAGCGTGCTGGAGATGGCGTTAAAGAGAACGGGTATCAAGACCGTACCCAAGGCCTCTTGAGTGCGTTCGACGAGATGAGTCAAAACGAGCAACGGGACCATCATACCCCCGCCGCCGATGCCGGTCATGCTGGCGATAAGCCCGATCAAAATCGCTGCCACGAAGAGCCAAGCAAAGCTCAGCCAATACTCCAATGCCGACCGCACCTCCCCCTAAAAGTCCCACACTTTAGCGTACTGAAGACCTAAGCGTCCACTAGCAGAATCTCACGTCGGTGCGCTCAGCGTCTAAAAAATACGCACTGCCAGAATCGATTTTCCCTATTGACAAACGAAGAAGAGAAATGATAGGATAATAATTTGCGGTCTAAAAGCGGCAGCGCGCGCAAGAGCTATTCCCGTCATGCCTGATAAAAGAGTTTTAGAGATGAAAGAAGGAGTCTAGATGAGTACGATCTCGATCGAAGTCGTCTACCGTGGTATTTTTCAGAAGTCATTGGCGAAAAATATCTGTCGCGGCATCGTGCTGGCGGCTCGTAAAGAGAACAAAGTCGGCACAGCCTTCGGGCGCTACGGCGATTCCCCGGAGCGAAACGGCGTCCCCGCCAAGAATTTCGCAGTGGTCTCTGACACAGCCGAAGAGCTGGAAGCGAGTTTAGCCAAGTACGAGCCCAACGAAGTCGACGTCAGCATCGCCGTCGATGACACGCTGTGTAAGGGTGTCGAATCTTGGGCCTGGTACGGGCTGCAACCCATTAATAAATTGCTCAAGCCGAATGGCACGCTGCTGGTGACCGCGAACCGCACACCCGAAGATTTGCTTAAGCACATCCATAAAAAAGAATATCCGTATAATTTGGCGATTGTGAAGGGTATGGCCAGCTTTTCGGGTCTGTGGGTCTATAAAGACGACCACACGGACGTCCGAATTCTAGGGGCGCTATTAAAAATTTGCCCAGGGCTGGTGAGCTTCAAATCCCTCGAACAAGCTATTTTAGAAGAGTGGAAGAACGAGCTAAAAGTGACTTCAGCTCGCAAGTCGTACGAGAGCGTCTCGGTGCGCAAAGTCCAGCCCACTGAGGGCAGTGATGAAGTCCCGTTTGAATTTGAAAAGCCCGGCTGGAAAGAGATGAAAGAGGGCGTGGCAATCCCCGGTATTCCTTTGGGTAAAGAATATCACAGCGAAGCTACTGGCCAGACCGGTGGCTACAAGCCCGCCGTCAATCCCTACTATAAAAAATACAGCGCGCGCACGATGCGACCCGTCGTCTTGTTCGACAAATGTATAAAATGCACGCTCTGCTGGTTGCATTGCCCCGACTCGTGCTTCGATGTCACCCCCGATGGACACTACGACGTGCGCCTAGAATCATGTACCGGGTGTAGCATCTGCGCCGATGTCTGCCCGGTGGACGGCTGCATCACAATGGTCAATGAAGCGTTCTTTGATGACAATGCCAGCGAATACGAGGCTTGGAAGAAAGATAAGACGACTTATGTCGCCAGTGTGACAGAGAAAATCAAGAACCCTCAGGCCACGCTTCGCTCGCATGGTTATAGACACCGCGGGCAGTATCAGGAAGAAATTGCTCAAGAGAAGGAGGCCTCCCATGGCAGCAAAGGCTGAAATCGCGGGCCAAGCCGCCAAGACCCCAACCGATATCGAGCACGAGGAGCTGATCAGCGGCAGCGAAGCGATTGCCCATGCGGTGAGCTTGGCTGATGTCGATGTGATCACCGCCTATCCGATTCGACCGTACGACACGGTCATGCAATATGTCGCGAAGATGATCGCTAACGGCGACTTCGATTGCGAATTTATCGTTGCTGAGAGCGAACACTCGCAGTTTGAAATTGTAAAACACGCCTCGGCCGTGGGAGCGCGCGTCTTCTGTGGCTCGAGCGGCGTGGGCTGGATGTACGCGTTTGAAGCTCTCACGGTGACTCCCGCGCTACGCATCCCCATGGTGGCCATGGTAGGTAATCGCGCGCTCGACGATCCGGGGGCGTTTGGCGTCGAGCACAATGATGCGCTCGCTGTTCGAGATCTGGGCTGGATGCTCATCTGGGTGGACAACGCCCAAGAAGCGCTAGATACAGCATTAATCGCGTATCGTGTCGCTGAAAATAGGAAGGTTTTCTTGCCGTGCGCCATCTGTACCGACGGTGCGTTCTTGACGCACTCTCAGTATTCAGTGAAAGTCCCGAGCAAGGCCCAAGTAGATCGATTCTTGCCACCCTACAAACGCGACGATCTTTTATTGCACCCCGATAACCCGATCACCATCGCGCCTCAAGTGAATGAGGACTGGGTGATGGAGATCAGAAAACAAAACGACGAGGCGATGAAGCGGGCCAAGGGCGTGATTGCCGAAGCGTATCGTGAGTTCAAAGAAGTCTTCGGGCGCGATTATACCAACTCCATGTTCATCGAAGAATACATGACCGACGATGCCGAGATAGTCTTGCTGGGCATGGGAACCATCTCGATGCCCGCGCGGGTGACCGTGAGAAAATTGCGCGAGCAGGGTAAGAAAATCGGCTTCGTACGCCTCAAGTGGCTGCGCCCCTTTCCCACCGAAGAGCTTAGGAAATCCTTGGCGCGCTTTAAAGCCGTGGGCGTAATCGACCGTGATTATTCGTTCGGCTCGCCGAGCGATGGCGGCGTCGTCTTTAACGAAGTGCGTGCCGCACTCTACCCGTTAGCGAAGCGGCCGTTGATGTCGGGCTTTATTGCGGGCTTAGGCGGACGCGAAGTCACCATCGAGAACATAACTCAGATGGTCGAGATGCTAGAGAAATCCGTACAGATTGGGAAGGCCGAGCCAGAAACCCACTGGATCGGCGTAAGGGAGTGATGCTATGCCAGAACCAATCACCAAAGACGAAGTCGCCGAAGTCCGAGAAACGCTGCAAAAATTCGTTCCGATCAAGGGCGTCAGACAAGTACCGTTAGAGGAATTTTTCACCTCAGGACACCGAACATGCCAAGGCTGTGAGTCTTCTGTGATCATGAAGCTCATGGTCAAGGCTGCCGGGGCGCGTACGATTGTCTTAGGCAGCACCGGCTGCATGTACGTCGCCAACACGACGTACTACTCGACATCCTGGGTGACGCCGTGGATGCACACGCAGTTGGGCTCGGCGGGCTCGGCCGCAATGGGAACAGCAGCGGGCCTGAAAGCCCTGATGCGCAAGGGCAAGATAAAAAAAGAACCGATCAACGTCATCGCGTTTTGCGGCGACGGCGGCGGTGCCGATATGGGGCTTTCAGCGATCTCGGCGGCCCTCACGCACCGAGACTACAATCTATTGATTTTGCTCTACGACAACGAATCCTACGCGAACACTGACATCCAAGTGTCAAGTCTCTCGCCATGGGGCGCGTGCACAAGCTTTAGCCCGTCGGGAAAAGCGAAAAGAATCATGCACAACCGCTGGAAGAAGAACGTGGTCGGCATGCTCGCCGCGGGGCACACGGAGTGCAAGTATTTAGCGACCGGTAATGCTTCCGATGCGATCGATCTGATGAATAAAGTACGAAAAGCTCTGTCTATCGGTGGCCCGACGTTCATTCACACGCTCGACCCCTGCACCAAAGGCTGGGACTATGACCCGATGTTCTCGCATGAGCTGGGCAAGCTCGCGATTGAGACGGGCATCTGGGTCCAATACGAGGTCGAAAACCATAAGCTGAGAATGAACGGCATTTCGAAGAATATCGCTGAGGGCCGCACGCCGCGCAAGCCGGTGAAAGAGTATCTCTTAAAACAAGGCCGCTTCAACCACTTCATCGATGAAGACTTTGCGTACTTTCAGAAAAAGGTGGACGAGCAGTGGGAGCAATGGTGGCTGCCGGGCGTGATCCCGTTCGCGAAAGAGACCGAAGCCGTCAAGAAATGAACCTCCCTGTGAGCAAGACTACAGGGAGTTCTGAGTTAACATTTGACTCTCTGAAAGGAGGAGGAAAAAATGATGAGGCACAGTCAACAGCTGTGGGTTGGAGGAGTCGTTGTAGGTGTCCTGGCCATTCTTCTTGGCTTGGGCTTGATGGGAGGGTTTTCCTCAAACACAGGCGTGAGCGCTGCTCAAGGGGGCAGTGTGTTCGCTCAGCTGTCTAGCCTTAAGACGCAACAGCCGACTACCACAGGTCCTACACTCATGACATTTGATCAAATCGATGGGCTGAGTGGGATGGGCTTTAACCCGGCGAAGCCAACGGACATCGTGGTCCAAAAAGAGGGCGCCTATCTGATCATAGCGGCGGCACAGCTGGGACGGAGCTCCGGTGAGTCAGATGACTATGTGGATCTTTGGATTCGGGTCAATGGAAAAGACGTGGACAATTCCAATACGAGAGAGACGATCAGGAACGCAGCCTTTACGGATGTCCTCGTGTCCCAGGGAGCGGGGCCACTGAAGGCGGGCGATGTTATCCAAGTGGCGTATTCGGTGAGTGCTACGGGTAAAGGGCTGGGCATCATCGCGACCACGCCTAAGAATGAGGCGGCGATACCCAGCATTATCCTTACCGTGGCTAAGCTGCCCTAAGATATCTGCGCGCTTTCATACATGCATGCAAGAGACGAAGGGGTGAGATATGAAGCAAAGGGGTGAAGCGGCAGCGCGTCAAAATAAAAAACAGCCAGCAAGAAAAAGCCTTTCGTCCATCGAAATTAGAAGTTACGAGGAGGAATGATGAAAAGACTGAACAAGTCTTGGCGCTTGGGATTGGTTAGTGGCCTCCTTATCGGGATGTTTATATTATTGGTTCCCTTTGCTTCTCTGCAGGGAGCTCAGGGCTTTAAGCCTAAAAAACCCGTCGAGTTTACGATCATGGCCGGCACCGGGGGCGGTGCAGATATTTATGCTCGGTTCATCGCCGGCGTGATCGAGAAGAACAAAGCAGCGCTGGGCGTCCCTGAGTTAACTCTCCTGCCGACCAACAGGGCGGGTGGATCTGGGGCTGTGGCGATGCAGTTCCTCAACGACCTAAAGGGCGATGCCGCCGATCACACCATTGCGATCAGTTTGGACAGCTTTATCATGACCCCGCTCATTCAGGGGTTGCCGTACACCTGGAGGGACTTTAAGGGAATCGCTCTGTTGGCCCTCGATAATTTCTTCCTCTGGGTGACTACAGACGATGCCAATAATAAATATAAGACACCAGCAGATTTCATCAAGGATGCGAAGGACCGTGCGCTCACGTCCGGCGGGACGGGAACATTTCAGGAAGACCAGCTAATTATCGATTCCATAACCAAGGCGCTAGGTTTTAAGCCGACCAAATACGTTCCCTTTTCAGGCGGAGGTGCAGTGGCCACGGCTCTAGTCGGCAAGCAGGTGGAATTCACCGTCAATAACCCCAGTGAATGCTTGCCGTTCTACCCGGATAAGTGTAAGCCCCTGTGGACTTTCGCCACAAAGCGCCATGAGAAAGATGAACGCTTCAAAACGCTTCCCACGTTGAAGGAACTCGGCACTGACTTCACGTACCAGATGATCCGGGCGGTCTACGGACCTCCGGCGATGTCGAAGGAGGCAGTGGCGTACTATACGGACCTGATGAAGAAGGTCTTCGCACTGGACGAGTTCCAGAAGTTCTTCGACACCGAGGTCTTGGATGACAAACTCTTGGTGGGTGATGACCTAGCGAAGTTTGTAGAAGCAGAGGCACTGAAACGTTGCAAGCTGATGGTGCAAGTCGGCTGGGACCTCAAGAAAAAAGAACCAGGTTGTTAACGAAGCTTCCAACATTCTTAGCGGATGTTTTGAGACTACCCTTCCCCGAAAAGCTAGGGGAGGGGTAGTCTTGATGCCAGCTTTGCTCAGGAGAGAGTATGCAAAGAGCTGAAACGATCTTTACCCTGGGATTGTTCGCCGGGGCTGTGGTCTTGCTCATCAATGTATTAACCACACTGAATATCGGGTGGACAGGCAGAGGACCGGGGGATGGGTTCGTTCCTTTCTGGTGTTTGATGGGCGTGCTCAGCTGTAGTCTAGTCGTCGTGATTCAATCCCTTTGGAAAGAGGCGCGCTCGAATTCTGACGCTAAGCCCTTCATCCAGAAGGAAGGATTAGCATCTGTAACGAAAGTCTTCCTTCCTATAGCCTGGGCGTTCCTACTGCTCAATTACATCGGTTTCTACCTGACGGCCGTCGTTTATATGGGCTTCTTCATGCGCTGGATCGGCAAACACAATTGGCTTTTGGTGATCGGGGTAAGTATTTTGTTCCCCGTAGCGATCTATTTCGTCATCGAGAAGAAATTCTTTATCATCTTGCCCAAGGGGTATCTCGGGGAAGTTTTCCCCTTCTTTTGAGGAGAGATCTGGATGGAAAACCTAAACCACTTGTTCCATGGATTCAGTATTGCCTTTAGCTTTTGGAACATCGTATGGGCAGCCAGCGGGGTCATATTGGGGATCATCATCGGCGTCCTCCCCGGGCTGGGAGGCACGAGCGGAGTGGCGATCCTGATGCCCCTCACGTTTACTATACCCCCTACCTCGGGAATCATCTTCTTGTCGAGCATTTATTGGGGAGCCCTCTTCGGAGGGTCTATCACTTCTATTTTGTTCAATATCCCCGGGGAGCCATGGTCCGTAGCGACCATGTTCGACGGTCATCCTTTAGCCAAGAAAGGGAAAGCCGGGGTCGCGTTGACCGCTGCCTTCCTGCCCGGTTTCTTTGCCTCCCTGATCTCGATCATTCTTTTCACGTTCTTTGCTCCCCCCCTAGCAAACGTAGCTTTACAATTTGGCCCCCCGGAAAACTTCGCCGTGCTCCTATTAGCCTTTAGCACCTTTGCCGGCCTAGGCAGTGGCTCCATCTTCAAAACACTCATCTCCACGTGCATCGGTTTTCTTCTGACGGCGGTCGGCCTGGATATCATCAGCGGACATCCTCGGCTGACTTTCGGGAACATTCAGATTTTGAGCGGCTTTAGCTTCGTCACCGCTACCATCGGTCTTTACGGGATTGGCGAGATCCTTTATGCTGCTGAGGAATCCCTCAAGTTCGAAGGGGCCAAGGTCTGGGTCAAGCTTCGAGATATTGGAGAGGTTATCGTAGTGCTGGCCCGTCGCGCGCAAATCTTCATTCAAGGAACGCTCCTGGGGTTCTGGATTGGAGTGATGCCCGGCACCGGGGCAACGCCCGCATCCTTCTTAAGCTACGGTGTGGCCAAACGTACTTCGAAGAACCCCGAGCAGTTCGGGACTGGGATTCCCGAGGGAGTGATGGCCACAGAATCCGCCGCCCATGCCGCAGGAATCGGGTCACTGCTGCCTTTAGTCACTCTGGGCATTCCCGGTAGCCCGACCGCGGCAGTCATGCTCGTTGGCATGTATATCTGGGGCTTACAACCCGGGCCCCGCCTCTTTCTTGACAAGCCAGACTTTGTGTGGGGGTTCATCGCGAGCATGTACATCGGCAATATCATCGGGCTCATCTTGTGCCTCTCGTTGGTCCCTTTCTTTGCGGCGATTCTTCGGATGCCTTATGCTATCCTCACCCCTTTGATCGTGCTGTTGTGCGTCATCGGTGCGTACACCGTCAATAACTCGATGCTCGACATCTGGCTGCTTTTGGTCTTTGGAGTGATGGGGTATCTTTTTAAGAAATTTAACTATCCCATAGCTCCCTTAGTGGTGGCAATGGTTTTGGGTGACATCACTGAGAATGCGCTCCGTCAGAGTCTCATTATGTCTGACGGCTCTTTCGCCATCTTCTTCAGGTGGCCGTACGCAGCCTTCTTCATGACGATCGCCTTGACGCTCTTCTTCTTGCCAGCGATTCTCAACCTGGCCAAGCGATTCCGCGGGCAGCCGCCAACAGCTACGGCAGAGCTCAGTGGAGATAGTTAGGGGCAGTGGGTCTAGAGCCTTTATTGTTTCGAAATTATTTCGAACCCATAGACGTTGAGCCGGGTCTCTTCGTCAGCTATGCTCTTGTCTGGATCGATGAAAATATCCGTAGGAAAGCCTATTTTAGGATCGTATCTGACGACAATTTGAGCTGGTTTTTTTGTGATAGCTGCTTGAATCATATCGAAGAGTTTTGGGATTGTATCGTACGGTGCAAAGTACTCTTCGTTCACGGGCTGGCCTCCAGTGACAGTTCTGATCGAAGCTCTTATCCCATTGCGGACTTCGATGCGGACGGGTTGTGTTACTCCTGTAGGGCAGAAGCATCCGTTTTCAAAAGTATAGGCGTAGTTAACGATGTGCTGAGCCAACCACTGTTGCTTCATTTTCTGGAGCTCGCTCGACACGGGGTCGGACATCGAACAAGAAGAAAGTGTGATTACTATGGGCGTTGGTGCATGAAAGCTAATCAAGAGTAGATTCCCGCTGACCGTGGCAGGCGGTCAATCCACCCGGTGACTCTGTGGCATCCCCAGATGGGTCATGCGATTGAGGGCGCGACAACGAAGCTGGAACTGGCATACTT
>JACOSB010000122.1 GCA_016179105.1 Candidatus Acetothermia bacterium | reverse complement strand
CGTGGAGACCAGCTTCAGTCAGCTGACGCAGCTGTTCGCCAAGAGCATCCATGCGGTAACTGCACGAGGGTTTGAATTGAAGATCATCTGTTTTATCCTGGCTTTTGTCCTCCTCAGTTTCTAGGTAGCAACTTGGGTTACGTATACCATAATTGAGGTCTGCATCCCCCTGTGATGACACGGGCTTGGCCAGTTCATCCATGAGGTCCGAAATAGCAGGGACCAATTCGTCGTCCTGCACGAATCCGACAATCGCAAACAAGAAAAGCTCTAGCACTTTCCCGAATAAACTTAGTGACCCCAGTGGGTCGCTCATTTGGGGAATAGTCAAAGCGTCTGCAATCTTCGAAACTACGGTCCGGTCACCCAGAGCACGCATAGCGAGCGCCGCTCGCAGTCGGACTGAAGAGTCACGATGATTCAAGAGAGGACGAATGGTGTCTACCAGCATCAGGTTGTAGTCTGGGTCTTTAGAAACGATTAGAACGATAACTACATTTAGTCCTCCAAACAAGGGGAATGGCAGAGGAAAATTCTGATCTGAATCGGAGGGCGGTGCAATCAATGCTGCGACTGCAGGAACGGCAGCGCGATCCTTGAACAAAACTAAGGCAGCGGTCACGCTCGAAAGCAATGTGCTTATTTCTATCGCACTGCGCGAGGAGGCTGTTTCGTAAGCGCGCAGAGTCTCCTGCAAAGTTTGACGTAAAGCAGGAAGAGCCGATGCATCTCCGAGAAACCCCAGCGCCAGAGCAGCGTTCGCGCGCACTTCTGTCTCTCGGTCATTTAGCAGACGGTCGATCAGGGCGGGCACGGTCTCTGTCACACGCCAAGCCGGGAATACCAACGCTGCCTTACTACGGACTTTGGCTGAGGGATCAGACTTAAGTCGCTCTAACACAACTTGCACAATGAACGGATCGGATGGGCTAATTCCTAGAGCGGTGATCGCGGCTTCACGTACATCCTCATCACGATTTTTGAGGAGCTCTAGTAGTTTAGGAGCAGCAATGGGTAAATACAAACTCCCCAAGACACTCAAAGCCGTCTGGCGCAGCGCGAACTGCGGATCATCCAGTGCTCGAAGCAGAATGCTTTCTGCTTCTTGGTGCAACCGTTGTGAGTCTACTGAAGATTTTGATTGCGAACGTGCTTGATCAACGCCAGTCCAACCAACGAACCCGATCACAATGATTGCTACGAGAAATCTCTTAATAAAATTCATGGTGCTAGCCTCCTTTTCGTTTTAGTGCTGTTTGTTCAAAATCCGTAAGATCGCCGACGCTGCATGAATCCGAATCCGCATTTTCAAGTCAGCCAAGAACGTGGCCAACACCGGCAGCACGTTGGGATCTCCCAATCTGCCAAGCGCTTCGATGGCCCAATCGCGCACTTCTTTGCTTTCCAACGGATCTGGTATTGCATGATCTTCCAGTAATTCCAGAAGTACTTGCAGCGCCACAGGATTGCCTAGGTAGCCCAAGACCAGCGCTGCCTGTGAACGATAGTACGGACATAGATCTTGGGCGAAGGAAATCAGGACGGGAAAGGGTACAAGAGTTCCGCCGAAAGAGGGAGCCTGAGCCTTGATCAGTTCTATAAAAGCGGGTATCGCCGTTTGTTCTTTGAAAGCGAGGAGTGCACCCACTACATTCGGCAAGAAGGTCACAGGATAGAAATTCAGGCCGAATCCTGGTTGGGGAGGGGGATTTCTGGCCTTTTCCAACGCTTCTTTGTGCAATTGCAACGCTTCATCCAGCGTTTTCATAAGAGCAGGAAGAGCTGTAGAGTCCTTAAAGATCCCAAGCACTCGTGCTGCTTCGGCACTGACGAATCGCTCGGGATCTCTGAGCAGAGTCTTAATCAAAGCAGGAATAGCTTGACGCTCTGCGAGGCGCTCCAGCGCCAAGACCGCCTGCCTACGGGTAAAAGGAGATCGTTCGGAAGCCATATATTGGCTAATGAGCTGAATAACGACAGGATCAGGAACTTGATTGCCGAGCGCATCGATGGCTTCTCGACGGTATTTTTGATCCTTGATTAGATTCACCAACACGGGCAATGCCTCTGGGACTCGGACTTCTTTGAGGTCACTCAATACGGTTAATCGGGTGGAGAGATCTGTGTTGTCAAGCGCTTGCAGCATAATGTGCACGGCTTCCTGACGTAATTGCTTCGTATCGACGGCTTCTCTCTGCTGCGAACGCACGTCATTTGTGCCAGCCAAAATCAACAAAATCGCTAAGAAAAAACCTACACCCACAACTCTGAAATAATTCATGAGAAAGCCCCCCTTTAGTTTTTGCTTTTTTAGTGTTATCCATAATTCTAACAAGAGGGCAGCCGATGTCAAGCACAGTATAATGGTGTCAGCATGCACGATCGTGAACTCCTCTCGCAGAGCGCTGAAGAGACTCGCCGAATTGGGCAAGCTCTTGCTCAACAGCTCAAACCTGGCGACTGTCTAGTCTTAATTGGCAACCTCGGCGCGGGGAAGACAACCCTTGTTCAGGGACTTGCTGAAGGTCTTGGAATTTCAGAATCTGTGGTCTCGCCCACGTTCACGCTCATGCGTGAGTATCAGGGAAGACTCCCGCTCTATCACGTAGATGCCTATCGTATTAAGCATCTAGATGAGCTACGCGAGATTGGACTTGAAGACACTATGCTCGCCGAGGGCATCGTCGCGATCGAGTGGGGGGAGAAAGCGTCAAAGCTTCTCCCCAAGGGTTGCCTCGAGATCGCTATCGAACTATTGCCCGATCAGCGGCGCAAGATTCGGATTCAACAATGCGCATAGATGAGAACCGCCAAGACGCCAAGGGCGCCAAGAGATTCGCTATCGGTTATTGGCCATTGGTCGTTAGCTAAAAGCCAATAGCCCAATCTTCTTACCCGCGCAGATATTTTTGGAACCACGCGAGCGTCTTGGCCCAGGCGTCCTTGGCCGCTATTTCATTATAGCTTTGTCCGGTATCGTTATGGAACGCGTGATTGACATTGGGATAGATCATTATCTCGTAGGTGACGTTTGCGGCCTTGAACGCGGCTTCGAGCGCGGGAATTCCTGAATTGATGCGCGTGTCGTTGCCTGCATAAATTCCTAAACACGCGGCTTTGATGTTTTTCACATCTTCGATCGGTGGGTTCGGTCCATAGAAGGGGACGACGGCTCTTAAGTCCGCGCGCTTGGTCACGATCCTCCAAGTTGTTCCCCCGCCGTAGCAGAAACCCGTCGCACCGAGCTTTTCGGCCTGCACCTCAGGCAATTTTCTCAAATAATCAAGGGCAAGCGACAGATCTGAAACGATCTGATCAGGAGTGATCTGGCCAAGCACGCCCGTCACATCGGCGGGATTCGCGAAGCTTTGTGTCCCGCCCGCGCGAGAAGCCAAATCGGGAGCGAGTGCCACATAGCCTGCCTTGGCCGCGCGTCGCGCCACGTCTTTGATGTGCTCGACGAGTCCACGGTTCTCATGATCGACCAAAATGCCCGGCGCGGGCAGATTCTTCTTGGGCGTCGCCAAGTAACCAAAGAGCGTGAACCCCTGAGCAGGGATCTTCACGTCCGCGACTTGGATGTCTGGATCGTCAGGCGGGACGGTGACGCCCGGCTGAGTCTGAGCGGGTGTGGGCTTTGGCGAAAAAATGCTGGGTTTGGACGGAGCGGCTTTGGCTTCATGCTCAGCCATCAACCGGTCAGCGAGCGCAGCGCTCCCCAAAATGAGCGTGATCTGATGCAGTGCTTCACGCCGATTGATCTGTCCTTCTTGATAGTGTTCCAGATACTCTTCGACCAGATATTTTTGAAGATCGTTCACAAAAATCTCTCCTTGGTGTGATTGCTACGTAAGAGTCTAGGAGGAATTTTTTGTGAAATCAAGATATCGTAGGGGCGAAGCATGCTTCGCCCCTACTGCGATCATATTTCTTAGCGCGGTCGCACAGCGCTGATCGAGCTGCTCGTGAAACGACTAACCAGTTCTTTCACTATCTGGGGAGCAAAGTTCTTCAGCACATTCTGGGGCACCATATCAACCACATCCTCAACCGTGTAGCGATGCCTGATCTCAAGCTTAATTTTTCCAAACCCTGCTTGCTCCAACAGCTCTCGGTATTGCTTTATGGTGAGCGCTCCCGCGATGCAGCCGACCCAGCTCAGTGCTGTGCGAATCTGTTCCTCACTCAAGGGTAGCCCGTCTAAATTTTTGTCGATGACAATGTCCGAGACAGCGAGCCGTCCGCCGGGCTTCAGCACCCGAAACGCTTCTTTCAAAACTCTGGCTTTGTCTGAGGCAAGATTGATCACACAGTTTGAGATGATGACATCGATGCTCGCTTCGGGCAACGGAATGGACTCGATATCGCCTTTGAGAAATTTGACATTTGCAAGTCCTGCTCTCTCGGCGTTTTGATTAGCGAGCGTGAGCATCTCGTCCGTCATGTCGAGCCCGTAGACAAACCCTTTTGCCCCCACGTGTTTAGCCGCGAGCAGGACGTCAATGCCGCCCCCAGACCCGAGGTCGAGCACTGTCTCGCCGGACTTGAGACTCGCGAGTGCCACGGGATTACCGCAGCCGCGCGAGCTGCTGGCTGCTTCCGTTGGCACCGCCGATAACTCTTCATTTGTGTACAATGCGCTCTCGTCCCCGCTACAACAGGAGCTAGCTACGCCGGAACAGCAGGCCGAACCCTCAGCACAAGCGCCCGAGACAGCCCCCTGAGCTACTTTGCCATAGTGATCACGCACCGCCTCTTTGATCTGTTCGGGAGCAATCTTTGTTCGAGCCATAATTGGCCTCCTTTATATTGAAGTTGTTCGATTTATTGATCACAACAAATTTTCTGTTGCTCTATGACCTTCAGTTGCGGCCTCGGCTTTCGGTGGAGCGAATCCAAAAGATTCTCCACCGTCGCGAAAACTCTGTGTTGCAGGCCGATCTTGTGAGTGTGCAACTGTTTCAACAACTGATTGATCTTGGCTTCACACAAACGCTCCTTGTGTATCGACTTGGCGATCTGTTCCAATGCGAAGTGATTTCCCTCAAACACGACTGGCTCCTTTCTGCGGCGAAATAATTTCAATTCCCATGACCGTGGCCCTCTCAGGACAGACTGTCGTAAACTCCACCGATCGCTTTACGTCTGGAACCACTTCCGACCGTGAGATCGAACGGAACCCGAATCGAGCAAAAAACTCGTTCGCCGTCTCCGTCAACAGATAGACCGTTTTCACCTTATGTTCTTGTGCCAGATCGAGAGCAGCTTGCGTAAGTTGCTGGCCCAATCCTTGACCGCGCCAGGCTTTATCAACGGCTACCGAGCGCAACAGCGCTGCGGAGCCATAAAGCTCAATCGCTACACATCCAATAATTTTCTCATCGGAGCGTGCGACCAGCGTTGTCCGTATATGATCACTCAGCCCTTCTTGCGGCAGCCCGCTTTTCTCCAGCAAAGCGAAGATAGACGCTACATCTTCTGTTCTAGCACACCCGATCTGAACGTTCATGGCACTCTCCATATATCGACATCTTTCGATTCGTTGAGCAATAAAAAATTTACCCCAGGAGCTTCATCGTCTCGGCGACGCGGGCCCGCAACTTGGCCAGTGCTGCGCGGTTCACAAAATAGAAGGCCCAGAGGCCCTGGCATGCGCAGTCGATCAAGCCGGCGTCGCGGAGCAATTTGAGGTGGTGCGAGACGGTTGGCTGCTTGACCGGCAGCGCTGCTTCCAGATCACAGACGCAGACTTGCCCGGCATTGCGCGATAAAATATCCAGAATTTGCAACCGGACCGGGTGTGCCAGAATTTTAATGTCCTCGCTGAGCTGCTCGGTCTCGTCTGGTTTTAATCTCAGCTTGAGATCAGTGTCACAACAGCGATCTCCACGCCGTCGATCTTCTATTTTCAGTTTGGTTTCTTCGTGCATCGCTATCTCCATCGAGTAAGAGTATAGCACATATATCGACGATTGTCAATATATTTGATGGAACAGACACCGGAGCAGATGAAAAGCCCAGAAGAGTTTCCTGTGAGTTGAATTTTTTATCTTAAAGAGACCGAAATTCTCTTTCTAGAAGTCAGGCACTGCTAATCTCTTAACGGTCACCTTGCGCAATCCGTTGAGGGGATTTACCAACGGCAACTAATTTGACGATCAGCGGAACGGGAATGCGCATCCCACGGATACACAGTTGGCCATGGAAGACTTTGGGGTCGATCGTGATGCGATCCCAAATAAAGATACACACCTGTCATTGTAGGTGAACAAGCTGATAAGCTGCAACCGTTTTGTCTGGGTGCTTGTTAGCGGCGCACGATCAGCTTTTTGACCTCGCTCTTGATGATCGTGCCGTCGTCTCTTCTTCCCTCCTCAACGCGTCAGCATTGCGCTCCTTTGGTAACGATCTGTTCAACGTGGCTGCTCCAAAAAAGCCCACGGCCAGTAGTATCGTCGATTACCCAAAGGAGAGAAGTCCCAATTGGGGTAGAGCAGGAACTTGTAAAACTCCAACCGATATTGCCAGAGGAGTCAGCTTGTATTTTAGGGGTCAACGGTACTTCGCTACCATCAGGCTTTCTCAAAATCCGTGTCACTGTCCCATTGGGTGTGTACCCTGAACCAGTAGTTACAAAAGTCTGCCCCTGCGGTTTACTGCTCGAGAGCCCGCCGTTAATGCGAAGTGTGGGCGCAGAGAAGAAGAGCGAGGGACAATAATATGTCCGTCCAGTTGAATCGCTAACATGATCTGGGACACATCTACTTCCCTGCGTGAAGTCCTTGCCTAGGTAGCCGAGGCCAGGTGGGTTTCTATCTACAAGGCCTTGGTGTAAGTGAACGGCTGTTGCAAAGCCCGTACACCCCATGATACCAATTTGCTGGCCTTCAGAAATCCTGTCCCCCACTGCAACAGCGCGGCTGTCAAGATGACCGTAGAGGGAATAGAGGAATCCTTTAGGAGCGAGCACCTTGGGATATGGATGTGCTATAACAACATAGTTCCCCCACCCCTTTCTGTTTTTTACTGTGCAGGTTCGATCGCCGGTACCATCTAGTTTTGAAATAGTGACCGTCCCAGCTCGTATTGCAAAAACAGGATCACCTGCTACTCCTGGGGTAATTGCTCCAAAGTCCTCACCGAGATGTCCTCTATACTGTTTCTTGCCAAGACTGAACCCGCAGCCGAAACATTGGGTGAGTTTGTGATTGCTCGTTGACGGTTGATTTTGAGGTAAAGTACGCTCTAATTGTAACGAGTTATCATCGGCGACCTCCTGCTGCACAAGAGCTGTACTACACCCCGTCATGAATAGACCCGAGCCGACTACGAATGCCAACAACACAAGCAACTTCCTGCTACAGAACTGCATCGCCTACCTCCTTCTTCGGATTTTTGGTATTTAAAACTTCTCAGGATTTGTCTGTAGATTTCGATGGAATCGTTACTCAAAGGATCGGGTCCACTTTGTCCACACATCGTTACACCTCGTTATTCGTCGTCTGGCCTGCTGGTAACAGAGGTTGCTTCATAAAGAATTCGCCAACAACTTCGTTACACTAGATATTTCTATCTAAAGCAGGTCACGATCATATTGACATCGTGGGCACTAACGGTTAACCAATTTAGGGTCAAACCATCCGCATCTAAAGAGGTCAACTGCGCAGCTTCTAGGACCGTCCCGTTATCGTCCGTTATTAACACAACTCGAGGTGCTTCCAATAGAGCTTGTAGATATTCATTGCGCCCCCCGCCGTTCGCATTAACGTACATCGATTGGGCGAATTGATTCGCCGGCGAAGTAGCTTCGCCAAGGGATTGACCGAGATCCGCAGGGGTAGGATCAGATGTACGGTTATAATGCACTGTGCTATGTATCTGAACCATTCTCGGCTGAAATCCACACCCGGTTATAGATTGCGAGCCAGAGCTGGTGCACAAGATTTTTCTCCTTCCACTCCCGTGCAAACTCGGCCAGCGACTGTGCTTCGGCTATTTCTTCGGTGCGGTACGTTCCCACAATTAAAACCGGCTGTATCTCAAGGCGCGGGAGTACGTAATTCAAAAACTCTAAGCTAGCTGCATCAGCCAAGTGTAGATCGTCTACAAAGAGGAGTAACGGCTGTTGGTGGGCTTGATCTCCAATCAGTCTGAACAAAAATTGGGAAACGTCCTCGAACAAGCGCAGTCGCGCTTGCAGCGGTGGCAGTGACGGGTTCTCCGGTAAATTCGGTACTCGCTCCTCCACCTCGGGGACGAGCTTGGCCACTTCAGCCAGCCATAGCGCTGAAATGCGGCTCACGTCATCGTCGGTAAATTCCTCTAAAGCTTCACGAATGACTTCAGTCCAGAATGATGGCTCACCAAACCCGCGCGCGCGGCCGTATAAAACCTTGATTTTATATCGCTTGATGGCGTAATCAGTGAATTCTTGCACAAGGCGTGTCTTCCCCACCCCGGCTTCGCCGCTCACGAGCACGCAACAACCGTCGCCTCTGCGGGCCTGCTTCAACTGCTCTACTAATTCAGCAAACTCTTTTTCTCGCCCAACAAACGGAATGCTCCCCGGCGACAACGTGTACGGAATCTCAGTACGTATCTCCGAAGTTGGCGTGTACAGCTTGTCGATACCGAGAATATGACGAGCGCGGATCTGGTCAGCAAGCTGCTTAGTCTGTGGATCAAGTGTTGCTACACCCCGGGCTTTGAGTAATTTCATGCACGTCTCATACGTGGTCAGTGCTTCGCTCTGGTTCCCTGAGAGATACTGGTAGAGCATGAGCTGCCGATAGGCGGATTCGCGCGCCGCTTCGAGTTCTAAGACCGCACGGCAGCTGTCGATCGCATGACGATACTGACCAAGCCGCGCATAGCATTCGGCGAGACGCTCGAGAAGATCCACGTTGGTCTCATGCCAGCGCTGCCGAAGCGGATTGGCCCACTCTGCGTAGCGATCATTCTCTAAATAGTCTCCGTGCACAAGCTGACGTGCCGCTTCATACGGCTTGACGGCTTCGCTAAACTGCTTTCGCTCTAGGAGTGCTTTTGCCCGCTCATACTTTTGGAAGAATTCTTCCACGTCGAGATGATAGTCGGCTTGGAAATTCCATCTGTAGCCATCAGCGGTGGTGAGAATGTACTCAAGTGATGGATTCTCTTTTGAAGCGGGCTCAAGGAGCTTACGCACTGCGCTCACCCTCCGACGCAGATTGCCCGCAGCAGTTTTTTCAGTGGTCTTCCTCGCGGCAATCTCTTCGCCCCACAAGCATTCAATAAGCTCGTCTCGATTGAAATTTCGGCCTGGTTCGCTCAGTAAGACTTTGAGGAGCGTATCGGCTTTCCCAATGGCGCGAATTGCAGCGGTAATCTCGTGCTCGTCTTTCCAGACTCGGAACGGCCCAAGAAGCTGAATGCGCAGCATAAATTACCCAGACGTAAGACAACTCGGCAAGACTTATTGGTAAGGTAGAATCGTTTGGGTATCCCCCAGCTTTGTTATTTTTTGGACCAAGTTATTTTAGCATAAATGGGGCAAGAGATGTCAATTCAATGAAAAGAGAGTGGCGATTGTCACATCTGCTATACTAGACGCTAGGGAGGCACATCCATGCGTTTACTCATCTGGCATGTCGATCGCTTTAAGTGTGTCATCACTGAGCGCGGGCGCTCGAAAATCGTCGAAGAGTATACGAATCCCGAGACCGAAGTCGCTGAAGCGTTGCTTGTCTTTGCCAGCGTCGAGAAATCGGACGAAGCCGCTCCGATGGCCGTCGCTGCAAAAGCCGCCGATGAGATTGCCAACTTGGCCCTTACTCTGAAAGCACAATCCATTGTATTGCACTCGTTCGCGCATTTGTTCGGAGAATTGAGCAGTCCGCAGACGGCCATCGATGTGCTCAAGGCGACTGAAGCGAATCTCCAACAGAAAAATTTGAAAGTGATTCGAACGCCCTTTGGCTGGTTCAACACGTTGGATATTCAAGCCAAGGGCCATCCACTCTCGCGCGTCGCTCGCACTATCACTCCCTGAAGGAGACAAGATGAAGGCCGTTAAGCCAGATGATTTTCTGACAAAGCTACCCAAGATCGAGCTGCACTGTCATCTCGATGGCTCGCTTCGCCCAGAGACAGTGTGGGAATTGGCACAGCAATACAACGTGCAGCTTCCAGCCAAAACGCAAACTGAAGTAAAAAAATTCTTTAACGCGACCGGTCGAAAAAGTCTATCGGATTATTTGACGCTCTTCGGCTATACAGTCCCTCTCTTGCAGACCCGTGACGCGCTACGGCGAGCGACGGCCGAACTCATCGAAGATTTTGCGCGCGAAAACGGAAAATATATCGAGATACGCTATGCGCCTTTCTTGCACTTGCAAAAAGGGTTGACTCCTGAACAAGTTGTGGAAGCCACGATCGAGGGTCTGCACGAAGGGGAGCAAAAGAGCGGGATACGCGCCCGCTTGATTCTCTGCGCAATGCGCCAAGCATCGCCTGAGCTTGCATTAGAGGTAGCACAGCTGGCGGCTCAGTACAAGAACAAGGGCGTGGCAGCGTTTGACATCGCGGGGCCTGAGAACGGTTTTCCCCCCGAGCGCCATCGCCAAGCTTTTGAATATGCCAAAGCCAATAGGCTCTTTGTGACTATCCATGCCGGAGAAGAGAATTGCCCTGACTACATCCGACAAGCCATCGAGCTCGGAGCCGATCGGCTGGGGCATGGGCTGCACCTTGAGCTGGCTCCTGAAGCCATTCAGAAGCTAGTCATCGATCGCAAGATCGCTCTTGAGATGTGCCCGACCAGCAATCTTCAGACCAAAGGCTGGAAGAGCTATAGCGAACATCCGATCGAGCGCTATCGTCGCGCGGGAGTTTTGGTCACTGTGAACACCGACAATCGCTTGATGTCTGATACGACATTCACCAACGAGCTAAGGCAGACCCAGCAGGCGTTCGGATTACGAGATGAGATCGCACGCGAACTGATGATGAATGCGGCGCGCGCGGCGTTCTTGCCTGAGACTGAGAAAGATGAATTGCTAAAACTTGTCAGCCAAAATTCTTAAAAGCATTTACCACAGAGATCACAGAGAACACAGAGAACACAGAGATTTTTTGTCAAGATTCGATTGCTTGGCGACCTTGGCGTCTTGGCGGTTTGATTGGTTTTCTCCGCGCGCTCTGTGGTGTAGCTATTTGCGTTTTCGCTTCGATCGCGCTACAAAGAGGGGGAGGTGATTTTCTATGACTATAAAAGATTTCACGTACGTGGTCGAGACGAACAAATCCTTCATCGAGGCCGTCGTCGCCGTGCGCAAGTCCGCCGAAGCCGCAAAGTGGGGAATTCTCGGGGATTATGATTTTTCTGAAATTTTGGCGGCGAAGGGATTCCCGCAAAAAGAGCCCTTCAAATCGATCGAATTGTGTGCACCGGCGCACGCCAATAGTTTTGTGAACGCCGACAAGCTGACGGCGCTCTGCATGCCGTGCAGCGTGCTCGTCTTCTCGGAAGTCGGGAAGACCAAGATCGCCGTGATGCGCCCCGGCGTGATGATGCCGATGGTCTTCGAGAAAGCCGCGCAGACACTCGGCGATATACCCAAGAAAGTGGACGAAGAAATCAAAATGATCATTGATACTGCTGCCAAGTAACCTTGAGGTGTGAGAATCATGGATAAAGTGAACATAGCTCAGAAATTCACTCTCTTCCAAGACCATTGGAACCCGAAGATCGTCGGCGAGGTGAATGACTCTTATATCAAGCTCGTGAAGCTCAAGGGCGAATTCGTCTGGCATCATCATGAGCATGAAGATGAACTATTTCTCGTGACCAAAGGAAAATTGCTCATCAAGCTGCGTGATCGCGATATCTGGCTGAACGAGGGCGAGTTCGTCGTCATTCCGAAAGGCGTTGAACATCTTCCCATTGCTCAAGAAGAAGTACACGTCGTGCTGATAGAGCCCCAATCAACGCTTAATACCGGCAACCTGCGCAATGAGAGAACTGTTGCTAATCTAGAGAGAATCTGATCCTCGTTGTTCCACTCAGGAAGGGAGCCGCAATGATCTTTACCAGCGTATTCAGAACGCGGGTTACTCAAAGAATGGGATTGATAGGACTAGCATTAGTCGTCTTAACCATTCAGAGTGCATGTCCGCCGTTGCTGGCTCAGACAGGCTCTGGCACCTGGGCTACGCGCGCGCCGATGCCGATTTCGCTCCAAGAAGTGGCCGTTGCTGAAGTGAGCGGGAAAATTTATGTCGCGGGCGGTTTTGATGTGAATCGGGCGACGGTCACCGTGGCTCTCGCTTATGACCCCAAAACCGACAAATGGAGCCAGATTGCGTCGATGCCGCGCGGCCTCAATCACGCTGTCGCGGCGGGCGTGAACGGGAAATTTTATGTCATCGGCGGCTATGAGCAGGGGCTGAATGTGCCGAGCAGCGTCGTCTTCGAGTACGATCCTGGGACAAACAAATGGACTCAGAAGACTGAGATGCCCACGAGCCGGGGTGCGCCTGCGGCAGCTGTGACCGATGGAAAAATTTATGTCGCGGGTGGAGCGCGTAATACTTCCGTACGCGATTTCGCTGTGTATGACCTCATGAAAGACCAATGGACCACACTGCCGGATATGCCCACGGCACGCAACCACATCGCCGCGGGCGCGATCGGCGGGAAAATGTATGTGGCCGGTGGACGCCAGACGGGAACGCTCACGATGGAGGTCTTAGAAGCGTATGATCCGATGACGAAAACCTGGCAACGCTTGGCTCCGATGCTCACGGGGCGTTCTGGGATTGCTGGTGCTGTCGTCAACGGATGTTTCTATGTTTTCGGTGGCGAGGGATCATCCCAACCTCGTGGGACTTTCAAAGAGAATGAAGTTTATAACCCTAAGACCAATACGTGGGAAAGCGCACCGCCGATGCCAACGCCAAGACACGGAATCGGCGCAGCGGTGGTCGGCAACGAGATCTTCATCCCAGGAGGTGCAGATACTCAAGGCTTCGGCGTGAGCAGCGTGAACGAAGTCTTTCAGGCGGTCAAGAACTGCACTTAGGTGGTATTGCTCATCGACAATATGAGATCTGTGCGAAAGGTCCTTATGCAACAGAAAGACACCGTGAAGCATGTCTTCACCCAAGCAGCGGATTCGTACGCGAGCCGCAAAGGCGCAGCTGACCGAATCTCGCACGAGTACTTACTCAAGCTCAGTCATGTGAAACCTACAGATCGCGTGCTCGATGTCGCGACCGGCCCGGGCTACGTCGCGATGCTCTTCGCCGAAAAAGCCAAAGAAATCGTCGGCGTGGATCTCACGCCCGCGTTTGTCGCGAAAGCCCAAGCTGCCAGCGCAGAGCGCGGGTTGAAAAACGTCAGCTTCTGCGAGGGCGATGTCGAAAAACTCCCGTTTGCGAATGAGACGTTCGAGATTGTCACTTGTCACAAAGCACTGCATCATTTCCCGAACGCCTCCAAAGCACTCAAGGAAATGTACCGCGTGCTCACGCGTAGCGGTCGTCTAGTGCTCGGCGACACGCGCTCCTCGGATAATCCAGAAACTGCGCGGCGACACAACGAGCTCGAAAAGTTGAGAGATCCCTCGCACGTCGAGATGTATGGCCCGAAGAAATTGAGAGCGCTGATCGAAGCTGTTGGCTTTCGCATTGAGCAGTTCGAGGAATTTCATGACGAAAAAGACATGGACTGGTGGCAGCAAGTGATGCCGGCTCCTGAGCCGATCTACCGTGAGATTCGAGATAAATTTGTCGCGAGCATTCCTGGCAACACGCTCGAATTGAATGTGCGCGTCGAGGGTGAAAAAGTTTTTTTCACGCGAAGGCATGTTGTTGTCTCGGCCATTAAACCGTGAAATTTTTCGTAGGGGCGAGGTTACCTCGTCCCTGCAGAATGATGTGAAACAACAAACCAAATTATGAATTCGTTCCCTCTGCTCGTCGACGTCGCTTGGCTCTCTGATCACCTCAAGGACGTGCGCCTGCTCGACGCGCGCGCGCCGATGAAATATGCCCACGCACACCTGCCGAGCGCTGTGAATTTCCCGGCGCTCACCGTCACGCAGGCACGGCCTGATAAAGTGCGCGTGCTCGCAGACGCTACACAGCTTGAAAAATTGATTCAAGCAGCGGGTATCCACGAAGATACACACGTTGTCAGCTACGGCGAGCGCGGCAGCCAAGATGCAGCGTTTTTATTCTGGTCGCTGGAGATGTCAGGACATCAGCATCTGAGCCTGCTCAACGGAGGCACAGAAGCCTGGGCACGCGCGGGACATCCGCTCACACAGGAGGCTCCAGCCGTACAGATAGGAACGTTTCGAGTGAAGATAAATTCTGCTGGCGTTGTCACGGGTGATTGGCTGCTGGCTCATCTCGATGATGAAAACATTCAGATCGTTGACAATCGCTCGATGACAGAGTACACGGGTGAGGATGCGCTCGCGGCGCGCGGCGGTCATATTCCGGGAGCGTTGCGCTTTGAGTGGCTCGATGCGCTCAATCCCGACCTCACGTTCAGGTCTTCTGAAGAATTGAAAGAGCTATTGGCGAAAGCCGGTGTGCAACCGAGCAAGAAGATTATCAATTACTGTCAGAGCGGCGCACGTTCGGCGCACGCAGCGCTCGCGATGAAGCTGGCCGGATGGACCGATGTGCGCGTCTATGAGGCGTCTTGGGCGGAGTGGGGCAATCACAAAAAATTTCCTGTCGAGACGGGAATGCTCACAAAAAAGAAAGAAAGCTCAGCAAACCAAGATGTATCCGAGACGGAGTCTCTCGATCTGCGCGGCGAACTCTGTCCGTACACGCTCATCGACACGAAAAAGAAGTTGTCGGAATTGAGCGCGGGGACGGCGCTCGAAGTCTGGATCGATAACGAAGACGCGACACAGACGATTCCCCATTGGGCCGAGCAAGCGGGTCACGAGGTGTTAGGGCTAGAACGGCTCGATCAAGGCTGGAAGATTGTGCTGAGAAAAGCTAAGCAATGAGTGTGAGAACAGAAAGCAACTAAGGGCCGCGCTGCTGGCCCTTAGGGTTGTCGTCGGTTTGGACACCAGCGTGCGATGCTACCAGGTCACCCATGAGAGAATGAGCGCCAAGAGTGCGAGCGGTAGCGAATACGTGAACGTCAAGATTCCCATCCGCAACGTCCTGCTGCGCAACATGGTTCCTCCTTTCCTTTGCATTCCACATCCACACAGTAACGTTCTATACCAGACACCAGTCGAGCCCAAAGGAATAAAGGGTACCAAAGGCTCGTACTCGCGCACCTTCAGAAGAGACAGTTGTCTTGCAAATGATGAGCGAAGGCGTAATCATGCTATAATAGAATCTAGTAGCAGCTGTCTGGGGAGTAGCCCAAACGAAGTGCATTTTGGCGAGGAGGTTGTTCATTGTGAAGAAGCCAGTCGTGCTCGGGGCGTTGGTGGTCGTGCTAGCGGTTGTGGTGGCGTTCATCTGGATGAATATCGGGCCAAAATCGGGATCAGTCGTTCAAACACCCCAAAAAGAGCAATCCGCGAAGAGTGAGGGCAAACAGCCGCCTAGCACAGAGCCTGAGCATCAGCCGGGTGTCTCCGAAGCGGGAAACATCGAACAATTCCCGCACGGCGGGCTCGTCACGGTCGGCCAAGAGCTAATATACTCTATCTTTGCGGAGAACAAGACAACACAAGATTCCACCCAGAAATACGAACTCAAGTTGGATGACAAGGTTGTCGACAGCAAAGACGTTTCGCTCAAGCCGGGTGATAGCAAGTTCGTCTATCTGAAGATCCAGAGTGTCGCCGACAAACCGGGTGATCACACCGCAGAAGTGGTCGGCCAAAAATTCCCAGTGAAAGTCGTGGCTCCGGAAGCTGCTAAATATGGCGGCGAGGTACCGGCCGACGCACAAGTTTATGGCCCCTTAGACAGCTTAAGTGAGGCGGGTCTTCCCGGCGGAAAATATGTTATCGCTACTGTGGGCGGTCCCAAGACGCTCAACCCGATTGTCGCCCAAGAAAACAGCTCTACGGATATCACAAGCCGGCTCCATGAAGCGCTCGTCAATATCAATCCTGTCACGCTGCGACCCGATCCATCGCTCGCCAAGAGCTGGGAGTTTTCTGAAGATCGTCTACAAGTCACTTTCCATCTGAGAAAGGGCCTCAAATTTTCCGACGGACATCCTTTCACGGCCGACGACGTCATCTTCACTTACAACGATCTCGTCTTCAACCCGGATGTGCCTTCGTTTGACCGCAACACGTTCAAAATCAAGGGTGTGCTCGTCAAAGTCGAGAAGGTCGACGACTATACAGTGAAGTTTATCTTGCCCTCGCCGTTCCGTCCGATCATTCATATCGTAGCTGCAGTCTCGATCATGCCCAAGCACAAGTTGGCCGATAAAGTCGCGAAGCTCAACCCCGGAGCACGCGGCGTCTTGCGCGATGTGCAGGAAGCAATCGATGAATTGCGGGAAGACCTGAAGAAGCTCGCCGCAGACTCGCTCGCCAGTCTCGATACGACGCTGAAGGCGCTGCACGGAGCCTTAGACGCGAAGAACGCCGCTCAAGCAAAAGAGCTCGTCACCAAGGCATTGGCAGACTTGGACGCCATCAGTAAGAAAATTCCCGCCGATAATAAGAATATGCAAAATCAACTGGACGAGGCTCGGCAGAGTCTCACTAAAGTCACAGAGTTTGCTGCAGCAGGCAAGTTTGAAGGAGTGAAGCGCTCCGAGTTTAACGACGCTTGGTCCCCAGCCGAGTCGCCGAGTGAGATCGTCGGGTTGGGTCCTTACGTCTTATCTCAATACCTGCCGGACCAGAAAGTTGTGCTGAAGCGCAATCCCTATTATTGGAAGATCGACGTGAACGGCGTGCAATTGCCCTATATTGATGAATATGCTTATCTGATTGTCGGCGGCCAGGATACACAATTCTTAAAATACCAGACGGGAGAGATCGATGCCTATACGCCTCGCGCCGAAGACTGGCCGATCATCTTAAAACAAGCGCAGGAGAAGGGCTGGGAAACGTACCAGGGCGGCCCCGGAACTCCTCAACCCATCACGCTTAATCAAGACATAGACAATCCTGCGTTGCGCGAAGTCTTTCGGAATGTGAAATTCCGCCAGGCGCTCTCTTACGCGATAGACCGACAGACGATCATTCAAAGTGCCTTTCATGGCATAGGCCAGGCGGGTTGGGTTCCGTTCACCCAGCGTTCGCCTTTCTGGGATGAGAAAGAAACTTACAAAAAATATGAGTACGATGCGGAGAAGGCCAAGGCTGTTCTGGATGGAATCGGTCTCAAAGACACCAACGGCGATGGGATCCGCGAGTATTCCGACGGAAAACCGATTGAGTTTACGCTGATCACGAACGCCGGAAACACTGTTCGTGAAGACATGGCCAATCTTATCGCTGAAGACTGGAAACGCATCGGTCTCAAGGTGAACTTTAAGGCGATAGACTTTAACGCGCTGGTCACACAACTGAATGCGCGTCAATACGAGGCAGTCTTGGTCTCGTACGGCATCACCACCTCCGAACCCAACTTCATCGCCAGCACGTGGAAAAAGGGTGGCTCGTTGCATGTCTGGCGTAAGCCCAATGCAGAGCTCTTCGATTGGGAGAAGCGCATCGACGAACTCTTCGATCTGGGCGTAGCGACCTACAGTTTCGAGGAGGCCAAGAAATATTACGTAGAGTTCCAGCAAATCGTCTCCGAACAGCTGCCGATGATCTTTGTCGCCGGAGTTCGGGAGCTGATCACGAATAAAAAGGGGTTAGTCAACCTCGTAGTCAAAGATTCGCGGGGCTTCTTAGGCACGACGGATTTTGGAGTGCGCTGGTGGAAGGATGAAGCGCGACGAAAAGGACAATGAACAACAGCGTAAGGAGATGCACTGGTGCTGAGGTAATCTCGGTGTGTATCAAGTTCGCTTCTACGATGCGCCAAGAGAGTGTGTGATATGCTGGGTTACGTCATGCGCCGTTTGCTCTATATGATTCCCACGCTACTGGTGATCTCTTTTGTTTCGTTTGCGATCATTCAGCTCGCTCCGGGGAATTATTTGACTCAGTTCCAAGGCAACGACCGCGTCGACCAAGAGACGCTGCAAGAATACGCAAAGAGTTTGGGGTTAGATCAACCCTTCTTCGCGCGCTATTTCTTATGGCTCCAGAATATCATTTTGCACAGGGACTTTGGCTACTCGTTCGAGCTGCATCAACCCGTGACCAAGCTCTTCCTGGATCGCTTGCCGATGACGCTGTTGGTGACGATTCCTTTCTTTATCATCACGTGGCTGGTCGCCATCCCTTTAGGAATTTATTCCGCGACACACCAATATTCTTGGGGCGACTATAGCTTAACGGTCCTGAGTTTCTTGGGACTTTCTATTCCTACGTTTGTCTTTGCCCTCGGCGTGATGTACGTGATGGTCGCAGGCTTTGGCGCGACGTCCGTGGGCGGCCTGTTCACAGAAAAATACATCGGAGCGCCCTGGAGCTGGGGCAAGCTCCTCGATTATCTCTGGCACCTCCTACCCGTGTTGATCATCGCGGTGGGGAGTGCGGGCAGTTTGATTCGCTTGATGCGCGGGACTCTGCTCGACGTGCTCAACCAACAGTACGTGCAGACGGCCCGCGCCAAGGGACTCAGCGAACGCGTCGTTCTCTATAAGCACGCGCTGCGTAATGCGCTCAATATCTTCATCACGATCTTAGGTGGCTCTTTTTCTGGGCTGATCGCAGGTTCGCTCTTCATCGCGATCGTCCTCAACATCCCGAACATCGAGTTGCTCTTCTATAGTGCACTACGCATCGGAGACGAGTACGTGATCATGACTCTCTTGCTCTTTTTCTCTTCGCTCCTTTTGCTCGGCAATCTCTTTGCCGACATCATGCTGGCCTTGGTCGATCCACGAATTCGCTATGATTGAAAAGTCGCGCGTGCCAGCCCTAGAGATCCCCCTCCAACGCGAGGAGTCAGCGCACGAGCCGCTGACTTACTGGCAACTTGTCTGGCGGCGGCTCCGTCGGCATCGCCTCGGTGTGATTGGAGGGGTTGTCGTCGGTATCTTGGTGTTCATCGCTCTTTTTGCTGACTTTCTCAGTCCCTATGACTACGCGACGCAACAGCGCCAATTTCTCTTTGCTTCGCCTACAGTGGTCCATTTTTTCAGCGACCAAGGTTTTTCGATTCAGCCGTTCGTCTATGGCCTGCGCGAAATTACAGACCCAGTCACATTCCAGCAGTATTATGTTGAAGATCACACTAAAAAATATCCGATCTATTTCTTCATACAAGGAGAGCCACACAAAGTTTTGGGGCTAATTCCCACACGGCTCCGTCTCTTTGGGACCGCACAACCAATCAACACGCTAGGCCAGATCTTTATTTTCGGTACAGATAAATTTGGTCGCGATGTTTTCTCGCGCACGTTGATCGGAAGCCGCGTCTCCTTGGCGATCGGACCCTTTTCGCTCATCATAAGTCTCTTCTTGGGAATTCTATTTGGGGGGCTCTCGGGTTATCTGGGTGGATGGGTGGACATGCTCATCCAACGTCTGATCGAAGTGATCCAGTCTTTCCCGCAACTGCCGGTCTTTTTGGCGCTGGCGTATGTACTGCCGCCCGGTTGGTCCCCGACGCTCGTCTTTTTTGGCATTATTTTCATCTTCTCATTCATCGGCTGGACGGGGCTTGCACGCGTGCTACGGGGACAATTCTTGGCTTTGCGTGAGCAAGAGTTCGCGCTCGCCGCTAAGGCCGTGGGTGCGAGCAATTTGCGCATCATTTTTAAGCACTTGGTGCCCAACACGATGAGTTATCTTATTGTCATCTCGACTCTCGCGATCCCCGCCACGATCTTGGGAGAATCAGGGCTAAGCTTTTTGGGCTTGGGCATCCGTGAGCCGATGACGAGTTGGGGCTTGCTCTTGCAACAAGCGAATAGCATCCCTACGCTCACGCTCTATCCATGGCTCTTTATCCCCAGCACTTTTATCGTGATCTCAGTACTAGCGTTTAACTCACTCGGCGATGCTCTGCGTGACGCGTTCGATCCGTTCTCCATCCAAGGAGGACGCACTCGCACTTAACATTCTCAATAAGAAATCTAAGAAGGAGAGCTTATGACAAGGCCGGCAGACCCGCAAGCGTTAAAAACCTACATTCATCGTTCGATCGCCGAAGAGCGCGCAAAATTGGGACCTGCGGGGATCCATAAAATTCTCGATGCCGGAAAAAAATTTAATCTGGCTCCTACGCTGGCCGAAGGCGGCTCGATAATCTTTCCCCATGCAGGACTCAACGTCTGCGGGCATCAAATAGCGGCCGCGGTGCACGCGGGTCTCGACTGTGGTGCTAAGCGCGTGCTCGCGGTCGGTGTCTTGCACGCGCTCACCAACGAACTGCAAGAAGCACGTGTACGTGTCGCGAACGGAGCCGACGTGACCAAAGAAAAATACTGGGGCATCCAAGGCCCCGGGTTAGGTGGACACGAGAATTGGAAAGATGAGTTCTCACTGCTCGATTTCCAGTTCTTGTGGCAGGAAGAGATCAAGCGGCGCGGGATCACAGGCCCGGAGCTTATCGTGAGATATCCATACTTGGCGGGAGGCAAGCCGGAAATTTTACCGGGCATCGGAGAATTAAAAGAAATCGTGAAAGAGGCCGCTGTTGTCTCGACAGCCGATATGTTCCATCACGGGATCGGCTACGGAGACTCACCCGAAGCAGCGCTGTCTCCAGAGCACGGAGGACTGGGATTGGCTCGCAAGCGTATCGAAGAAGGTTTGAAGATTCTGCAAGCGGGTGATTATTGGGGCTATAACCAGCATTGCGTTTTAGCCAAGAGCGATGGGCGCGATGCGGGCCAAGTCGTGCGGTATTTGCTCGGGCCACTGCAGGGGCATATCGTTGATTTGACTTATGCCGACACAACGAAGATGTACGATGCGCTCGCGCCGACGTGGGTGGCGGCTGCGCTTGTGGAGTTGAAGCCAGTGAAAAGCGCCAGCTAGGTTTAGGTAGAATCACGGAAAGCACTGAGAAGCGCGGAAAACTCTGAAGAAAAACAAGTCGTTTATCGTGCATTCCGTGGAGGTTCCGTGATCTCCGTGATTCAAAGTGGGATCAGTTAGTATGAATGCTAACAGACTCAAACTGTACAGCGACCTAGCGTCCTGGTGGCCTATCTTCTCGCACCCGGAAGATTATGCCGAGGAAGCCGCTTATGCCCGACAAACGCTCATAAATCATAGTCAGTTTCCCCTGCGCACTCTATTGGAACTGGGCTCTGGCGGAGGGAATAACGCGTCTCACTTGAAAGCGAGTTTTGCAATGACACTGGTCGATCTCTCGACAGAAATGCTCGCTGTCAGCCGTGCCCTCAACCCAGAGTGCGAGCACATTCAAGGCGACATGCGCACCATCCGACTGAATCGTCTCTTTGATACTGTCTTCATCCATGACGCGATTATGTATATGACGACCGAAACAGATTTGCGCAAGGCGTTTGTAACGGCATATGTGCATTGTCGCCCCGGAGGAGTCGCACTGTTCGATCCCGACTTCGTGCGCGAACGCTTTCAGCCTCGCACCCATCATGGCGGTCACGACGGCGAGAATCGCGGCGTTCGCTATCTCGAATGGATCTATGATCCCGATCCTGCGGACACAGCATACGTAACGGATTTTGCCTATATGCTGCGCGAAGGGAAAGACACAGTACACGTAGAATATGATCGCCATATTTGTGGGTTATTTAGCCGGAATGATTGGTTGCGCTGGCTCACGGAAGCTGGTTTCCAGCCCGAACATCTACTCGATCCCTGGGATAGAGAAATCTTCGTTGCTATCAAGCCTCGCTAGAAGCACATAGAATTATGAATCATTCGGAGACCAAAGCCAATTACGGAATCGACGCGCCGCCCGTCGTACGCAATCTGATCCTAGCGGGAGTGGGCTGCTTTGCCTTGGGAATGGTAGCAAATCTTCTCTTAGCCCAAGCACAGCTAACACTCGTCAGAAGTTTATCGTTGGCAGGATTCTTCGCTGGGATCGGGATGTGGCTCGGCGCGGGCCTGATGATCTGGAGTAGTTTATATGGAAAATTCCGCGAGCGCGATCGCCTGATGGAGTTGATCGACTTGCGCGGAGACGAGCAGGTGCTCGACGTCGGCTGCGGTCGCGGCTTGCTCTTGATTGCTGCGGCGAAGCGTTTGAAGACTGGGAAAGCCGTCGGGCTCGATCTCTGGCAAGCCGAAGACCAATCGGGCAACAGCCCCCGAGCAACGCTCGCAAATGCCCGTGCCGAAGGCGTTTTCGATCGCGTTAAGCTCGAGACGGGCGACATGCGACAGATGCCCTTTGCCGATCATACATTCGACGTGATTGTTTCTAGTCTGGCCATCCATAACGTGTATGAGAAAGAAGGGCGCGTGAAAGCACTTCGAGAAATTTCGCGCGCTCTCAAGCCCGGTGGACGTGTGGCGCTGTTAGACATTCAACACACTGAAGAATATTCTCAGACGTTGCGTGATCTGGGCTGGATGGAAGTGCAGCGTACGGCGTTACATTTCTGGATATTCCCGCCCGTGCGTATTGTGATGGGCAAAAAGTCATCTGGATGAAGATTCGCAGGTTGGCAAATGCCCTTCGGTTTTGACTTTGAGAATCACTCTGGATTAAACTATGAAAGCAGCTCAAGGTCATCAAGGAGGGCTTATGAAAAATTCTGTTCGCGTGCTCAGCTGCTGGAGTCTCACTCTGCTCTGCGCCGTCTTCTCTACCCCAGTGATCGCTTCACCGCAAGATAACAGTCTAGTGATCGGAGCATCGCAAGAGCCCCGTGTCCTCGCGGGCGATTTTCTCAATGTGATCCAAGGACAAGCAATCGCGACCGAGATCGAACAGTATCTTTTTGCTCCCATTCTGAGCATCAATTTAGAAAGCAAAAATTATCCGGTCATGGTGACCGAAGCCCCGACGATCGAAAACAAGCGCGTCAAATTTTTCGATGAAGGACAAGGTAAACGCAGATTGGAATTATATCTCACCTTGCGCCAAGATTTGAATTGGTCCGACGGAAAACCCATCACAACCGATGACATCGATTTTTATTATAGAGTGGGCAAGGCCAAAGGAATGCCCGTCGGTAACCCCGAATACTGGGAGCGCGTCGGTCTCACTGTCAAAGACAAATATGATTTTATTGTCTCGTTCAAGCCTGCATATTACACGGATTTGTTCGGCGGATTTAGAGTTCCTATGAGTTACGCGCCGGCCCACATCATGCGCGATGAATGGAAGAAGACCGAGGCTGCTGCAGCTCCACTCGACCCGACCAAGGACGCTGAAAAACTCAACGAACTCTATCACAACTTCTTCCAAAAATTCTCGACGCCCGAGGCGCTCAACAATGGAGCGATGGTCTATTCGGGTCCATTTATGCTCAAGCGCTGGGTGCCGGGTAACTCCATTGAATTGGTACGAAATCCCAATTTTTTCATCACGCCGCCGGGTGGAACCGACAAGTACATCCAGAAAATAATTTATCGTTTCATTCAGAACACCAACTCATTGCTCGTCGCGATTCTCGGTGGGCAGGTGGACGTGACCTCTTTTGTGGCGCTCACGTTCGACCAAGCACGCAGCCCACAACTGACCAGCCGCGCGCCCGGACGCTTTGATATTTGGTTCGTTCCCGGCTCGACGTGGGAACGCATCACCATCAACACTTTCGCCAACGTGCAGAGGGTCAAAGAGTTGGGCTTGGATAATCCGAAAACGCGACAAGCACTCACGTATGCCCTCAATCGTGAAGGGCTGATTCAAGCATTTTTCGACAATCTTCAGCCACTGGGCAATACGTGGATTGCGCCGGTCAACCCGCTCTCGAACCAGAACGTGAAGAAATATTCGTACAATGTAGAGCTGGCACGAAAAATGCTCGCGGAGTTAGGCTGGAAACCCGGTCCCGATGGCATCTTGCAACGCACGGTCGATGGGCGCACGGTGAAGTTTGAGATCGAGTATGTGACGACCGCCGGAAACGCGGTCCGCGAGCGTACCCAACAATACTTTGCGGACAATCTCAAGCGAGTGGGCATCGCTCTCAAGATTAATAACGCGCCGAGCGCGATCGTCTTCGCGTCCGAATACCAGCTCCGCGCTGCTGAAGGGAAGTGGACCGGCTTCTTTGAGTACGCGTCTACGTTCAGTTTGATCGAGCAAGGAAACCTTTATGCTTGCAAAGACTTAACCAGCAAAGACGCTTCGGTCAGCTTCGTGCCGACCAAAGAGAACAACTATCAAGGCAGCAACGTGGGCGGCTGGTGTAGCGACGCATTCGATAAACTGCGCGCGCAGGCCGTGGTCGAATTCGATGAGAAGAAGCGTAAAACACTCTTCGATCAGATGCAAGCAATCTGGGCGGATCAGTTGCCGGTCGTCCCGTTATATTATCGCGCAACGCCGTATGTAGTAAGCAAAGGATTGCTAAACTATCTTGGATCGGCCTACGCTGGAGGCTTTGGCTATCCGTCGTGGCAATCGTGGAACATTGGCTGGGAACAGCGGGGCGCGAAAAGACTCTACGATCAAACCAAGTATGCGCTTACGCTCAAGAAATAGATTGGCGATTGCTGTACGCACAGTTTTTCTGCAAGAGACATGCAGTACACAAGGGCTCTCGTTTGCGACATGTCAATTTCCCGTGCATGACGATCAGCGCATGATACTCGTTGAAGAACCGGGCGTCGTGTTTGAGATTGCTCATAAATAACGTTTGGAGTGCGGCATACGAAATATCTTCTGATACAAGTCCCATACGCGAGAAGACTCTGACCGTATACGCATCGACGACGAAGATCGGCTTGTTGGCGGCGTAGAGGCAGATGGAGTCGGCGGTCTCTTCGCCGATGCCCCAGAGCGAAAGTAGCTCCTCACGCAATCGCTCGGTCGGGAGTCTTAAGAATCTCTCCAAATTCAAGCCATATTCTGCGCTCAAATAATCCAAGAAAATTTTCAGTTTCTTCGCTTTCTGATTGTAGTAGCCTGCGGGGCGAATCAGCGTAGCGAGTTTTGGGAGTGAAACGCGCGCGAGTTTTTTGGGCGTCAACAATTTTTCGAATTTCAAATTAGCAAGTGCTTTTTCGACATTGGTCCACGCTGTGTTCTGGGTGAGTATCGCGCCGACGATCACTTCAAAAGGCGAGTCGGCAGGCCACCAATCTTGGTGACCATAATGTGATAACAAACGATCATATATTTGTTGAACAGTTATAGCTTTGGGCATAGAGTTAGCTGAGAATCGTTGAGCTTTTGAGGCCACTGCCGGTCAAGAGAACAACCACCAGATCGCGAGGTTTGATTTGATCTTTGAGTTTGCTAAGCCCTGCAATAGCAGCGGCCGAGCTTGGCTCGATGAAAAGCCCTTGATGAGCCATGGCATTTCGTGCTCGCAAAATTTCTTTGTCCGATACGGTGACGACGCTGCCACCTGTATCTCGAATAAAATGCAAGATTTTTGCCCAGTGCGGAGGCCGAGAGACAGCGATCCCCTCGGCAATCGTAGAAAACGTTTGTCCAGGAAGAAGATCGACCAAGTTATGACGCCAATAGTCCTGCAATTGGTCAAGCTTCTTCGTCCACGCTTTGTACAGCGGCGCGACGATTTCAGCTTGAACGGCATACAGACGAGGTATTCTCTTGATCAAGCCCGCTGATTGAAGCTCCGCAAAGCCCTTATAGGCTCCCCGCACGAGCGAGCCGTGGCCCGCCGGAGCCACCATCGCATCCGGCGCTTTTCCATCGAGTTGTTCCCATAATTCATAGGCGTAGGTTTTGATGCCCTCAAGCCAGATGGGATTGTAGACATGGCTGGCATAGTAAAATTCTTTCGCGACTGCCTGAGCCGCCTTCGCGGATTTTTCTCGCGGGCCTTCGATCGGACAGAGTTCGGCACCGAAAATTTTGATTTGTGCTAACTTTGCAGGGGAAGCATCAGCAGGCGCAAAAATCTTTGTCTTGATGCCAGCTCGTGCGCAGTACGAAGCCAGACTTGCTGCTGCATTGCCCGAAGAGTCTTCGACGACAGTCTCGATTCCAAGTTCTTTGAGAAAGCTGACGAGCACGGTGGTTCCGCGATCTTTGAATGAGCCCGTGGGTGAAAAATAGTCGAGCTTGCACAAAATTCTTCGCCCTTCGATTACTGCTTCGACGAGTGGCGTCCAGCCCTCGCCGAGGGAAACGATATTTTTCTCTTTGAGCTCCGGCAGCATCGCGCGGTAGCGCCAGAGTGTTGTCACTCTCTTGTCAATCTTGCTGCGCTTGAACGCGAACGATTGATCTAGCTCAAAGGGGCTCTGACAGCGGGAACAACGCCATTCGCGGGTGTGGAGGGGATAATGCTGTTGGCAGAGGGAGCAACGGAATCTCATTACGGTCGTAGGGGCGGGGTCACCCCGCCCCTACAGAAAAGATTTCTATTTCCCCGGCACGAAGTCTTGCGAAGACTCGGAATTCGACTCGATTTCGCCCTTCGCATAATAGACCGGGAAGTAGTTGTTCACCAGCCAGAAGGGCAAGATGTCAGCGTAGTGCTTGTTTCCGGGGATGCTACTCTCACCGCTCGCGAAGGCATTGAAGTCGCGAATGCCCTTGGGGTTCAGTTCTACGACGTGGCGCTGTGACGGGCCGTTAAAGAACTTGAACCCTTTGTCGCTCTTGTCGCGCAGGTCATAGCGCGCTACGTCGACTGTGGCGAACGTGCCGTCCACCGGCAGACCATCGGCGTATTCGGGCTTGTCAAAGCTTCCCGTGGGCGGAATGCTGAAGCTCGTTGTCAATCGATGAATGGCACTGCGTAAGGTGATCTTGTGCAGGCGACCCCAACGATAGTCTTCGAGCTTAGTAGACTTGTTGAACGCCTTGGCGAAGTTGTCACTCGCGAGCAGATCGAGCGCTTGCTTGAGCGAAAGCAGGATCATCACGTCGCGCTTGGACGTCTCTTCAAACTCGGATTGTACTTCTGGAGCATCGAAGAAATCGATGCCGGATTCGCCCTTACCCTTCTTCTTGTCAAAATTTTCCAAAAGTTTCAGAATGGCTTTGACTGAGAAGAAAGAGTCGGGCTTTTGCATTGACTTGTCCAAGCGATCGAGCGTCCCATCGATCACGTTGCTGATGAAGACGCTGAGCCAGACATGAAAGAGAGTCGATGCGACGCTGTCGGTGATCTCTTTAGCTGAAGGATCGGGCAGATTCTGGAAATTATCGCCTCCATCGAAACCCTCGCGGATGCCCGTAGGCGTAGCGAAGCTCCACGGCGAGAGATATTTTTGGACAGCTTCAGCGACGCGGGCGTCTTTCGCTACAGTGGCGAGCGCTTCGGAAGCGTCCTTGCCGGTGGCGTTCTCGAACGCCTTCAGAATGTGCGGCGTGATTCGGCGGCCGATCAGAGACACCGTATCGGCCTGGATCTGCTGCATGTCTTTCAAAGAAATCTTCCCGCCGTTCGCAAGCTTTTGCTTCACTAACTCCGTGATGCGACCGGCGCGAAAACCGATGTCGTAGACCCAATCCAAATAGTAGATGCCACCGATGGCGCGTTTTTGATTGAGTGGGTCGTTGTCGATCGTATTGCCCGCCGGATCGTTGTTCGCGCTCACGATGAAGCCGTTGGCGGGATTGATCGTTTGTGGCATCTCGCTCGGCGGCAGTATCGCGAAGGGGATGGCGCGCGTAGGGTCTGGATCGCCCGGAGGGAGCCATTGATGCAAGCCGGACCCGGAGCCATCGCGCACGAAGAAAGGCGGCAGGCCTAAATCCACTTTGCCCATCTCTAAATCTTCGCGCAACGGAGACTCCGCGCCGGTGAAGTAGGCGATGTTGCCCTCGACGTCGGCGTAGCCCCAGTTCTGCGAGCCAGCATCGAACGAGAGGAGTCCCTTCTTGAAGTCATCTATGTTTTTCGCGCGGTTCCAAGCCCTAAACGTCTCGATTTCGCGGGTGGCATAGAAACCGGTGTACTGGAACGTGACCGCCAAGCCTCCGTTCAAATCCAAGACTGCGACGGGGCCGTGGCGCGGGACGATGAGCGTGGCCGCTGGCACGGAGTCACTGCTCGGTACGGGTTCGAGATCGTTCATTTGATTGTCGTTGACGATGTTCACTTTGTAGCTCTGCGCAATCGAAACAACGGGTTCGAGCTGCCCGCGGAAACGCGTGAACAATTTTCCGTCTTGCTGCGTGATGCTCTCTTGGAACATGTCGGTCACGTCGAGCGGATTGACGGTGGCCGCCCAGGCGATTTTGTCGGTATGTCCCAAAACGACATACGGAACGCCGGGGAAGGTCGTGCCGACCACATTGAGTTCGGCGCCGTCTTTCACTTTCTGATCGATCTCGTACCAGATCGAAGGGTTGTCCAGTGCCAAGTGCGGGTCATTGAAGAGCAACGGGAAACCCGAATCCGTATTCTTGCCTGAGACCAAGAGCCAGTTGCTACCGACAAAATCCTCGCCCTTCTTCAGGATAGGCTTGAAAAAATCTATATCTTTAATTTGGTCATAATACTTTTCCAGGAGGCGAATTGTATTAGGGTCGATCTGGGGAAGCTCAGGAGAAGACGCCGATGTGTTGGCCAACTCTTTGCCCTCGGCATCGCGGACGACGACGGCCGGGTCTCCCGGAGCGCTGCGAAAGAGATCGTCAAAATAGAGAGAGTTTCCGTTAAAGCCTTGCTTGCCGCCGACCTCGCGATACTTGAAATACGTGAGCACATTGGGGGCGTCGATGTCAAAGCTCAACTGGAACGCGAGCGCCTTGCCTATCGCAAAGCTATCTGTAGTGGTCCACGGATCGACTTTGGTTAATTCTAAGGCCTTGTACTGAGGTGGGAGTTGTCCAGCAGCACTCGCTTGTTGAATAAAAGCGTTGACGCCATCGGCGTACGCTTGCATGTCAGCCTTCTCTTCATCTGTAGAAGCTTTCTCGCTCAGTTCGGCGGCGCGGCGCAGACCTAGCGTTCTGAGTTGAACATCTTGGCCGATCGCGCTAGGCCCGACTAGCTCAGCGAGCGTTCCGTTTGCCGTCCGTCGTGTCGTGTCCATCTGGAAGAGACGGTCGCGCGCGTGCAAATATCCTACGACGCGATAGAGATCGAGCGCGTTCTGTGCGAAGACATGGGGAATGCCGTAAATATCCTGAACGACCTTGACTGGCTGTTGTAGACCGGGGATCGTGACGGGCGTGAGCACCGTCGAACTCTGCTGGGCCGAAGGCGGCTGTGAGAGAGCCGCGACCAGACCAACCACCAGAAGACCGAGAATGAACGAACGCATAGGAAACCTCCTCATTTTTTGTGCCTCAACGACTCAACTAGAGTAGCATCTAAGCACAGTTGGCGTCAACTGCGTTTAATAGAACCGCCAAGACGCCAAGTCCATAATGAGTTTCGTTGCGAAGATGTATTGACTCCACAGCTATCACTTTTTGTTTGCTCCCAAGAGCTCTTGCACGACTTGATTCACCAATTTGCCGTCGGCTTTCCCTTTCACTAATGGCATCAGCTTGCCCATGACCGCGCCCATTTGTTTGGCATCCGTAGCTCCGGCGGTTGCAATAGCTTCTCGCGCCAGCTTTTCGATTTCTTCTCGACTGAGTTGTTTCGGCAAATACTCTAAGAGAATCGCTAACTCTTCTTGCTCTTGCTGAGCCCGATCGGGACGGCTCGCCTTGGTGTACTCTTCGATTGCTTCGCGGCGCTTCTTGGCTTCGCGATTCAGGACTTCTTGGACCTCTTCATCGCTAAGAGAATTTCCTTTAGTGACTTCCGCGTTCATGATGGCCGCGCGCACCAGCCGGAGCGTCGAGCGTCGCCGCTCATCATTTGCCTTCATCGCCTTCTGCAAATCTTCCAGAAGCTTTTCTGACAAATTCATCTTTGCCTCCGTTCCTCGGTGTCAAAAAATATGTCCTTCAAGTTGTTCGATGTTTTTACGAATTTCAGGGGGAATGGGCGCTTTGCGTCCCTCGCGATAATTAAACGAGACGATCAATCCGTCACCCTCCGCCGCGATCTTCTGAAGTTTTTCGCTGACGATCCGATATTGCATGGTGAACCGATCCTCGCTCATCTCAGAAATTTTTGAGCCGACGAAGATTTTATCGGGGAACGTCAGGGGCTTTTTGAAGTCACAGCGGGTTGAGGCGAGAATCGGTCCGATGCCCGTCGTCTGGGCTGTTGCAAGGTAGCCAATCTTCTCAAAATAGACCAAGCGTGCGCTCTCGAAATAGCGAAAATAGACAGCGTTGTTGACATGAGCGAACGCATCCATCTCGCCCCACACGACCGGAAGTTCAATCACGACCGGAAAATTTTCTAGCTGCTCGCGCATAGTCTCTCTATCTTTCTCAATGCTATCGTGCGACCTCACTTTATACAGGTAAGCTGCTCGACTATCCAATCGTCCCAGAGACGTGCTTTGATAGTGACAACTTTTGCTTATGCAAAGCAAAATACAGGAGGAAAAAGCGAGAATGTTCAAACAGCAGATGGCCGTGGGATTGCTGGCAATAGTTTTGGTGAGTGCTTGGACGACTTTGGGATGGGCTCAACCCGGACAAGTGGATGAGGCTCCATCCGCAGATTCTTTCTGGTATGAAGCGCTCGGAGGAAGTATTGGCGCGCTGGCGGGGGGCTTTGGCGGAGCGATCTTGGGAGCGATTTTCGGTTACAACGTTAATGCTACTGTTGAACCCGTCGTGCTCCGCCCTACCAGCCAAGGCTTAGTGCTGGTTGGCTTGAAAACGCAATTGAGCATTTAAGTCTTCTTTAAGCTCTGCTTGATATAATCTGACTAACCATTTCGAGGAGGTTGATTTGTCAATGTCCCAAACAATGAAAGCACGCTGGGCATCAGGGTTGATTCTGATCGGATTAGCGGTCGGGATGCTAGGTTCCTTCGCAAATGCCCAAGAACTAGAGCCGCAAAGACAGCCGGGGGATTATTTCTGGTTAGAGGTTACTTCAGGCACGGTGGGAGCAGTGGCAGGAGGTTTCCTCACAGCGTATGCAGTCACTGGCATTGACCCACTATCCATTTTTCTCCCTTGTGGAGACGGAGTTGGTTCCTTTATTTGTTCGATCTGGAAGGGAATAGCAATCTTAGCATTTCTAATCGGCGCTCCGGTTGGAGGAGCTATTGGTGTAGTAATCTCTGGAGCGTTCAACCGCGTTCAGGGAAGCATTCTAAAGGCGTTTACAGGAGCTATTGCAGGGGCGGCAGTTGGGTTCATCATATTGCAAGCAGGCTTGATCGAACCACTAAAGCTCGTAAACCCTGGTCTTATCTTCCTGTTTTATGCCTCTTCCGTTGCTCTGGGCGCAACTTATGGTTACAACCTCCATGCGACGATTGAGCTCGCCGTGCTTAGCCCTACCAACCAAGGCTTAGTGCTGATTGGCTTGAAAGCATCATTGAGTATTTAAGTCTTTTTTAAGCTCTGCTTGATATAATCTGACGAACCATTTCGAGGAGATTGATTTGTCAATGTCCCAAACAATGAAAGCACGCTGGGCATCAGGGTTGATTCTGGTCGGATTAGCGGTCGGGATACTAGGTTCTTTCGCAAATGCCCAAGAGCTAGAGCCGCAACGACAGCCGGGGGATTATTTGTGGCTAGAGTTTGCCTCCGGTACAGTGGGAGCGCTGGCGGGAGGTTTTATTGCAGTGTATGCAGTCGCTGGCTTTGTTCCTAATCTCTACGATCCTTGTGAAAACCAATTAGGTTATCTGACTTGCGGGCTTGGGGCGCTAAGAGCACTGTTAGTAGTTCTGGTCGGGGATGCAGTCGGGGGTGCTGTCGGTGTGGTCATGGCTGGATCGTTCAAACACGTTCGGGGAAACATTTTACTAGCATTCACAGGAGCTATAGCGGGAGAGGCAGTTGGGCTTGCCATATTACATACAGGATTAATCGATCCACTATTGCGCGCAAATCCTGTATTTATCTTTCCATTTTATGCCTTTTTCGTTGCCCTGGGAGCGACTTACGGTTTCAACATCCATGCGACGATTGAGCTCGCCGTGCTTAGCCCTACCAACCAAGGCTTAGTGCTGATTGGCCTGAAAACGCAAGTGGGCATTTAAGTCTTCTTTAAGCTCTACTTGATATAATCTGACTAACCAAATCGAGGAGGTCGAAACAAGTATGTTTAGAATAATGCAGAAGCAGTGGGTAGCAGGGTTGATTCTGATTGGATTAGCAGTCGGGGCACTGCCGGTTCTCGTACAGGCCCAAGAGCGAGAGCCGCAACCAGGAGATTATTACTTGATAGAATTCATCGCAGGGAGCATGGGAGCTCTCCTTGGGGGAGGGAGCTCTGTGCTTATCGCTTATGGCATTGCCTATTTCCTTTTTTCGCCCCTTTTTCCTTGTGATGAGCATTGCCGTATAGCGGAGACGTGGATTTACACAATCGCATTTTTGAGCGGAGTGTCAATAGGAGGCACTTATGGCGTAGTCGGGGCTGGGTTCGTACAAACACGTTCGAGGGAACACGCTGGCAGCACTGGCAGGAGCCATTGTCGGAGAGGCAGTGGGGCTCTTGATATTAGGAGGGGGAGGATTTTTCTCTAACGGCGCAGCAGATAATCCTGTTATCTTTCCGGTTCTTGTTCTTTTTAGTGCGTTAGGTGCGACGTTCGGTTACAACCTCAACGCTACGGTTGAACCAGTCGTGCTCAGCCCTACTAAACAAGGTTTGGTGCTGGTTGGCTTGAAAGCACACTTGAGCCTTTAAACTCCCGTTAAGCTCAGTGTGCTATACTGAGACAAGCCAAATCGAGGAGGTCGAAGTCTATATGTCCAGAGGGATTCAGAGGCAGTGGGTAGCAGGGTTGATCTTGGTTGGATTAGCAGTTGGGACACTATCGTTTTTCGTGAATGCTCAGGAAATAGAGCCGAAAAGGCAACCTTCAGATTATTTCTGGATAGAAGTTGTGTCAGGAACTGTTGGAGCTCTAGCTGGAGGTTTTGTCACAGCCATCGCAGGTGTTGCTATTTCCGCTTATCTCTATCCCTGTACTAATCGATTAGATTTTCTCACCTGCAGTTTCGGACAATTGCTGATAGCCGGCATAGGATTTTTGATTGGCGCGCCCGTCGGGGCCGCTACTGTTGTAATCATCGCCGGTTCATCTAAACGCGTTCGGGGAAATATCTTGCTAGCATTTACAGGAGCTATCGCAGGCGAGGCAGTTGGGTTGTTCATATTATGTGAAGCGATAAGATTATTCCCCTATCTCTTTTCGGGGAATGGTATTCTTCCTGTACTTACGATTTTGTCTGTTGTCGTCTCTCCTGCTCTGGGCTCAACTCTCGGTTACAACATCCATGCTACGGTCGAGCCAGTCGTGCTCAGCCCTACCAGCCAAGGCTTGGTGCTGGTTGGCTTGAAAGCATCATTGAGTATTTAAGTCTTTTTTAAGCTCTGCTTGATATAATCTGACTAACTAAGTCGAGGAGGTCGAACAAGTATGTTCAGAACGATGCAGAAACAGTGGGTAGCAGGGTTGATCTTGGTTGGACTAGCAGTCGGCACACTGAGCTTGGTCGCACATGCTCAAGAGCGAGAGCCGCAACCTGGAGATTATTACCTGATAGAATTCATCTCAGGGAGTTTGGGAGCTCTCCTTGGAGTAGGTAGCGCAGGACTATTGGTTGCTGCCGTTGCCTATGTCCTTTTCCCTCCGCTTTTATCTTGTGATGAGCGTTGTCGCATAGCTGCGCAGTGGATAAGAGATATCGTATTTCTAATTGCGATTCCAGTTGGAGGCACTGCCGGTGTGGTCATGGCCGGTTCTTACAGACACGTCCGAGGGAACGCTCTGGCAACATTTGCAGGAGCCATAATAGGAGAGATGGTTGGGCTCTCCATAGCATTTCTCTCTATCGGCACACTCTTAGACCCCGTTATCTTGCCGGTTCTTGCTCTTTCCACTGCTTTGGGTGCGACGCTCGGTTACAATGTCAACGCTACAGTTGAGCCCGTCGTGCTCAGCCCTACCAATCAAGGCCTAGTGCTGGTTGGCTTGAAAGTACGGTGGTGATCTAAGAGCTGAATGCAATTTAGAAGCGGGAGCAAAGTCTAGAGCCAGCCCTGCTCCTGTCCGCTTACTTCCCCAGATCGCACGCTACTAGGCTCAAGTTCTCATCTCCTATCGCTGATTACCAAATCAGTTAGAGTCCGGTGGCCGAAGGCAGCTAGCGTATGCCCCTTTAATGTAGTGAGCCGCAATAGTTTGCATTATTCGCTTCAGCAGGAAATGGAAACTTGGCTGCCGGTGTCTGAGATGACGTTCTTCCTGAAATGGCTCCTTCACCACTATACAAGAGGTCATTATTTATCCCGTAGAAAGTGCCATTCTGGAGTTGCCCCTCTATATCTTCGATAATCCGATTCCAAATCCAAAGATTTCCTAGCTCGCATCGACTATGGTCATTGGTACCGAACCAAGTAGCATAGCCATCAGGACCCGGATACGGATCGTCCCCATCCCAAAGTATGAAGTATTTGACTCCTTCAATCCAAGGGCTCTGTGCAGGCACAACTATATCTAAACCCGTATCTGTATTCCGGTTATCTTCCTGAGTTGGCGATGGATACAGAGCCCAAGGGGAAGGATGAAAAGCAGTCTGAGGAAGGCTCAAGAATGGATAAAAGAGATTAAGTAGTGGGTTGATCCAATACGGAAGACCATCGTTTGCGTCGAGTCCTATACTCACATACTCAACGTTGTTATTTGGCGGACTGGAAGTACCAGCAGGTAAACTAACAGACGGCGGTTTTGCATAACCTAGCGCCCGAAGGAATGGTGATTGAACGGACAAGTCTTTGCATTGGGATTCCCACCATCCTTTTTCACTTACTTGTCCTAATATCACCATCAAATCGCAAATGTCCGGCTGTAAGCTCTTAGACTCTGCAAAGGGACTTCCCCAGTTCGGAGTAGCATACATAAAAAGCTTTACTACGCGGTCTTTCCAAGGCCTAGGTAGATCAAAGCCTTGAAAACCGCAATCGGTACACGGCGCGACATCGTGATTATGATTGGGGTGGTCGGGCGTTGATCCTCCTTCGCCAAACCACGGTGGATATTTACTTTCATCCCATCCCTGCCAAGTTTGGGGCTGACCATTATAGATTCGCCTGCCGACGACATCTGCTCCAGTATGCTCTATCAGAAAGCGCATAACTAATCCCCCTGAGCTATGCGCGATTGCAATAAACTGCTGGTCGGGACCCAACAAATCCAATAGTTGTTTTTGTGTGTGTAAAGCCGCTTGGGTTGGTATATGTGGAGCAACCTGTACCCCTGGCAGCCCGTAATCTGCAAACATCTCATATAATGCTGAATCAACGACATAGACTTTGTAGCCTGAGCTTATAAGCTCATACTTAAGTGCCTGAATGTCTGGGTTGGTGAACTGGGATCCAATCCCTGTCACGATTACGATGGGCATCGTAGGGTCTTTTGGAAGCCACGTTCCGATGGCTGGTGGCAAGACATGTATTGCTCGGCACAGAGTGCAGTTGAGATTAGTGTCTTGGAATCTTGTGTACGCTTTTTGAGGGGGATTGGATTGATCCACCGCGAAAACTTGAGGCTGGTACACTGCTTCAACTCCATGATTTATGCCTGCGATATTCGAAAACGTGTGAGTATCATATTGATTTTTCGTGCACGTATCTATAAAGCGTTTGACACGTCCGTCCCCATAGTACCAGGTTACAGTTTTAGAGCCTTTTCCTCCGCTCACCTGAACTCCCAATGCCACTGTATAAGGAGATACACCCGCACGTATTACGCGATTAATAGGTGATACGCGCAACTTTCCTCTGGAGTTGCATCGACTTGAACCTAAAGTAGTTGCTTTACCCGCAGCCCCGAACTGCGGGGTCCAATTGTAAGGGGACATCAATTGCGCGGGGTCATCCAAATCCTCGCTGCGGAACCAGCTTAGCGATTCACTGATCACTCGTAGACTCCCTACCTGTACTTGAGCAGTCCCAGAGGTCGTCACTTCGTCCACGTTCACCCAAGCATAATAGTAAGTGCTGGGAGTAATAGCTGCTGGACCAATCTTTCCAAGTGTCGATGCGGGCGCGGTACTGGCCGACGTCACCGGCAGCGCCAACAGCGCTTCTTGGCTGCCTTCATCCACCACGACCTGAATTCCGTCACTCAGCAGACTCAACCCTTGCGCTTGCATATCTGCTTGGATCTCCTGAAAACCGTCGCTCTGCTGGGCATCGGTGATTGCTTGCTGCGTCGGCGTCGCTCCTGGGAAGAGATAGCTCTTGTCATCATCCCCTTGTAAATGCTCGTACCGCTCGCCTTGCTCAATCCCCGCCCAGGTCGCCTGCTGACTCTGATCGATCTCATTCTGTAAATCGAAGAGCGCCCCGCTTGTGCCATCCGTGTTCTCAAACGGGATCGTCACCAGCGTCAGATCGGGATCGGTTGCTTGAAGCGGTACAGCTATCTGGGCCGACTGAGAATTCTTGTTCTGTTTCGGTTTCGTCCTACAGGCCTGAGCTTTCTCTTTACGCATCTGGTGCCTCCTCTTTGGTATTGAAGTCCCTAGAGCTTAAGACGATCTTAAATGTCGGTGGCTCACAGCAAGCTGGATCGAGTAGCTCTACGTTTTTAAGACTTTGTTAAGCCTCATGTGTTATAATGACGTGGCTCAAGTAAAGGGAGGCGAAGCATCTATGTATACAACGATTCGGAAGCAGTGGGTGGTGCGGATGATCCTGGCTGGGTTAGCAGTGGGAGTGTTGGATTTCTCAGTGAACGCACAACAAATGGAGATAATGAAGCAGCCCCAACCCAGAGACTTTATTTGGCGGGAATTCGTTGCTGGAAATGTTGGAGCTTTGGCAGGTGGAATGATTGGACTGCGGATGTTCACAGCTGTTTTGCGTCCCTTATTAGATCCACCGTATTGCAAAAGCCTCCAAGCCTTTGCCCTCAGTGATGAGCGATGTCACTTGTCTGAAAGGATAGCTTGGGTTCTTGGAAGTAGTCTTGGCACAAGTCTAACGGTGATCAGCACGGGTTCATACTTTGGTGTGCGCGGCAACATAGCGATGACTTTCTTAGCTGCTATAGTCGGGAATACGTTAGGTGCATGGACAATCATCTTCTTGATTCCACAGATTGCGTTGACACCTATCATGCCACTGGTCTTCGCTGCCATAATTCCAGCAGCGTTTGCCACAGCAGGTTTCAACCTCGGAGCGAGAATGGACCTTAGCGCGGACTTATTTTATGGAGGGCTAGAGTTAGGCATCTGGCGGACGCAATGGTAGTCGGTTGTGACAACCCCGTGAAGAAGAACAACGAGGGCAGGGGAGATTACCCTGCCCTCGTTCGACGTCATTTCATCCCGCAATTGACGTTGACCAGGTTGCCGTTGCTGTCATGGCGGGGAGGTGGTTGGAACATAGGTTGAGGGTTATTGGCATCTACACCTCCAGAGATCGCGCTCTCACGACTATATACAAGCTCTCCGTACACAGCACCGTCAGAGCGATTGTCAAAACGGCCTTCCATGTGATCAATGATCCGATTCCACAACCAAAGATTCGCTATAAGACATCGGTCGTGAACGCTCGTACCGAAAGCCCGCGCAAAATGACCAGAGGAGTCTCTGCCAGGATCATCTCCATCCCAGAGAATGAAGCGCGAAGCTCCACTCAACCAAGGACTCTCCGCTGGCACAATACCATCGAAACCGTAATCTGTATCACGGTCGTTTCCGATAGAGCCGGGGTAGTAGTCCCACGGTGCCCCTACCTCGGACACAGGACGGACAATGATACCACAATCAAAAAATCCGCACCAGAAGCTTCCATCCAGCGTATAAAATAAACGGTCATTGGCGTCACTGCCGACTGCGACATAGTCCATTGTGACGCTGGGAGGTTTCTGGTAACCCATCGCATTGAGGAATGTCGAGTTTATATCTAGATCCACGCAGGCCGCTCCCCAGTGATATCCGGGTGTAGATCCATCGAGGTTCGGTACGAGCACACCACAGCGGTCGACCTCTGCAACTGAGGTACCATGATTAGGGCTGGCCATCATATAAAACCGTATAACTCGATCCTTCCAAGCTGTAGGGAGAGTTATACCCATCCCGGCACAATTGGTACAAGGCGCAACGTCCGCTGTCCCGTTCCCAAACCAGGGTGGATTACGTGAGTCATCCCAGCCCGAAACTGGGTATGGTGCCGCGCGAGTCTCGTCAATAACATCGGCTGCGGGATGCTCGATCAAGAACCGCATGGCCAGACCGCCTCCGCTCAGGCCAACAGCAACGAACTTCTGTGTGGGGCCCAGCACATCGTAGAGTTGCTTCTGCGTGCGAAGTACGGCAGCGGCTGGTATATGCGCCGGGCCAAAGTTGATATCAGGGTCACTGACGAGCCCCCATGCCCAATCGACGACGTAAACATTCTTGTAGCCTAACCCATGGAGCTGAGTGATAAGTAACTGATAATCTGGATTATCCGCGGTAGTACCAATACCCGCGATTAACACGATGGGCATGTTCGGGTCTCGCGGTGAGAAGCTGCCCTGTTTCGTTTTGACTCCTACAGACTTTGTCTTTGTCCTGTTATTGCTATCTGTTACAGTCACTTGCGGTTGATAAAGAGCAGCCGGCGGACCAATATTAAAATATGTATGATTGACCAGCTGTGTCAGTGAGTTGCACCCTGTATTGTTTATACTGTTCATACTCCCGTCTCCGTAATCCAAGACACCTGTATAGGGTGCTGTCCCACCTTTGACGGTGACTTTCATCGATGTTGTTAACGGCGAAGACCCAGAGACTGGGGAGCGTATCAATCCCACACTTGGGCTGCCCCGATATTTACACGTAGTGGAGCCTGTTGTCACAGCTGCTCCCGTTGCACTGAAGCGAGCGGTCCAGTTGTAAGGAGACATCAACTGACCTGGATCGTTTGTATCCTCTGCACGCAGCCATCCAAGCGATTCAGCCTGCAGCAGTAAACTCCCCACTTGCACTTGTGAAGTCCCGGAAACAGCCACTTCATCGACATTCACCCACGCATAATAGTAAGTGGTTGGAGTAGTCGCCGTTGGTGTCGGTCTACCAGTAGTTGAAACTGGGGCAACACTTACCGGAGCTGCGGGCAACGCCAATAATGCTTCTTGCCCAGCCTCATCCACGACGACCTGAATGCCATCATTGATCAAGCTGAGCCCTTGCGCTTGCATATCTGCCTGCAACTCCTGAAATCCTTCGCTCTGATGGGCACCAGCGATCGCTTGCTGAGCTGGCGTCGCTCCCGGGAAGAGATAGCTCTTGTCATCATCCCCTTGCAGATGCTCATAGCGCTCACCCTGATCGATCCCCGCCCAGACTGCTGCTTGGGTTGGATCCGTCTCATTCTGCAAATCGAAGAGTGCTCCGCTCGTCCCGTCCGTGTTCTCAAACGGGATCGTCACTAGCGTCATGTCCGGGCCCGTCACCTGCAGCGGCACAAGTTGGCCTAAAGCAGCTGCGGTAGTATTCTGTGTCCTCGTCCGACAGGCATGAGCTTTGTCTTTTCTCATCTTTTGGCCTTTTTGTTCCAGCTTCTTCTTGAGCTTCTTGGCCTCCGACTTGCCCAAGACATGGCGCAGCTTTTTCGCCAACTCTTTGTCATTCAACTTTTCCGCACACGCTTGCTGTGCCCCATTCTGCCCATGCCAGGTCACCAGCTGAGTCGTCCCAGATTTACCTTTGTTGTCCGTGCCCACCAGGTTTTGAAAGAAACCCGTGCAGCCCGCCACCAACCCACCGATTAGAACCAATGCGAACAAGACCCACAGCCCTCGACCGATGCGTAGACTTCCCCCAGCGAACATGCTAAAAACCTCCTCGGTTTTTCTCTGTTGACAAAGCTATGCAGTTTTTCGTGAATGGGAAATAACTAAGGCCCTGGTACTTTGTGGCAGCCCAGCCATCTCTCCTCACAAGATCTGTGGCTTTGCGCCCCCGCCTTGGACGGGTTTGCTATTGACAGCAAAGTTACCTGATTTAGAATGTAGCACATCTTCTCAGATTTATCAATGATCTAGATCATAAACAAAGAATTTATCTCTTCATCAGATCTAAATTCTTTGAAACAACTTTTCACAATTGCTCCTTCATCACCCCAGCCCCCTTCTTCCCGTCGCGTTGAGTGTTCTCTAGGCGACAGACAAAGATAGCACACAACTCTGCCATTTCTCTGCCACTTTTCTGCCACTCGGAAGACCCTCCATTAGGAGCAAAGAATTAGAAGGGACTGCTCCGGCCAGTGAAGATATTGAAGCCCTGTGAAGACTACAAGCCCCCGGTTCAGCTTTCTAGAGTCGCATAACCTAAAATAACCGCAAACACCAGAATTGAAATGCTAGATTTTCTCATAGCCAATGGACAAATCTTATTCTGGTTCTGCTTTCCTCGGCACCAACCCGATCATCGAATCTTTCCTTCCTTGGCCGACACCCGATTCAAGGTCTCGGTGGTGTTGCGCAAGCGGTAAGCCAAATCTGCCATCATCTTTAGAGCGATCTCCGGATGGGCATGAATGAGTCGTCTCAGATCGCTTTGGGTCAGCATCAAGCAACGCGTCTTTTTAAGAGCCACTACGTCGGCAGAGCGCGGGTTTTTCGTCAGGAACGCGATGTCGCCGATCGTACTCCCTTTGCCTTGTCTCACCAGCACTTGATTCCCACGGCGCACTTCTACTTGCCCTTCCATAATTAAGAAAAAGCGTGCGCTTTCCAAATCACCTTCTTGAATAATATACTCGCCCGTCTCGTACTCTCGACATTCACAATGATCCCAGAGATCGATGCATTCTTTCTCCCCGAGCTCGGAGAAGAGCGGGACTTCTTTCAATAATTTCAACACCTCCGGCTTCTTTAAAGAAGGGTAATCTGTCCTGGAGAGATGCTCATCAAGAATCTCTTGCTGAAGCTTTCGTGTTTCGGAGGAGGGCTCTACATCTAAGCTTTCTCTGAGCGCTTGAGTGCAGTTTTGGTAGACTTGGATGGCGACACTGCGCTCACCCGCTAGAAAGTGGTATAGCATTTTTTGGCGATAGACGCTCTCTCGGGTCGCAGCTTTCTCAATGAGGTCTCGGCATCGTTCGATCGCCAAATGGTACTGGCCAAGATGGGCATGGCAGTCTGCTGTGTGCGCTAAGGCCGTCAGATAAAGTTCGCGCCATTTTTCGCGTAAGGGCATCGTCCATTCTTCATAAACATCTTCATTCAGAAAATCTCCCTCATAGAGAGCGAGCGCGTTCTGATAATGATGCAACGCTTCAGACCACAGTTCATCTTTTTCTGAGATTTGCGCCATTTCTGATATTGCTAAAAACTCGTCGGTGTCTACCCTGCACGAGGCATCTTTACTGAAAAAGTATCCTTCTCTCGCGCTCTGAATAAACTGGGAATCTCGGCCACTCTGGAGACGAGGCTCGAGCAAGCGGCGCAGCTCACTCAACCGTGCTCGCAAGCTCTGTTTGGCTTTGCGCACATCCAGATGGGAAAAGATCGCTTCGATGAGCTGATCTTGCGTGAAAACCTTGCCCCGCTCGCTGGCCAGTAATTTTAAGAGAGCCTGAGTTTGCCGTTGAGGCCAGGCTTGCGGAGAGAGCAAGACCCCCTCTCGCCAGATCTCGAAACGTCCGAATAGCTTTATCTTCAGACTCGGTTCGTTGGCACCTGTCGCCATGAGATTTGGCCTTATGCTAAGTGTTTTATTATACGATAACTCGTTGCTTAGAAAAACCGGCCCGAACCATTCCGAACATCATCGAAGCTATTTACAATTCTGCCTTCCCAATCAACCTAAATCATCGAACAATAACAGAACACTCACCAACTATACTTGAGCCATCTCAGCCAAAGAAAGAAGGAAGTGACCGACAATGATGAATCCCAACGCCCTCTGGAAACTGACCATGGAAGATCGCCATGAAACTCTTCTCGCCCTCGAAGCGGAGCGCCTCGCCAGGAAGGTGCAGTTGAGGAAGCGCGTCAACTTCACCGCCAAGTTGAGCCGATTCTTGGGGTTCGTCGCCCGCCGAAGGTCGAACCGCAAAGAGGTCGCCCATGCTTAAGCTAGAGCACTTCCAAGCAGCTCGCGCTCGACAGGAGACGCACCGGAGTGAAATTCACGAAGATCGACTTTCTCTTTGTGAGATGGAATCGTCGGAAACGCCACGCCGGCAGCGGATCCAAAAGACGCTACTGAAGCTTATGCATCGCGGTACACTTTGGTTAAGAAGTGTTGAATTGCCCTATGCATCAAACTGAACATCGGGGCTGTGAAAGAAATTTCGGGAAATTTGTGCGAGCCTAGAAGCTCCAAAAAGGTAAGCGTTGTCGAGAAGATGCGCAAATTCTTGACAGCGCTTATCCTTCTGCAGAGGGTCCCTCCAATGCGAAGGCCACCGCCTCGTCCAGCGTTAACGCTTGTCCTTCGGCCCACGCAGCGTTGAATTCTTGCTGATTGAGCGCCGACCGTGCCGCGGCCATCGTCTTCTCATGCAGCGGGCGTACGTCAATTTCCAAGCTGGCTTTGAGCGCTTTCAGCAGCGTGTCCACAGCCCCGGCCAATTGCACGGCGCGTTGCGAGTCGCTGGTACGCATCGCCACCCCAGCCAATCCGGCCAGGCTAGAGGCCATGCCCCGCTTGTCCCCAACCTGCTTGCGCAGTCTCAAGCTTTCCGCTAACAACTGACGCGCCACGCCAATCTCCGTAGGCGTCGAACCCACGCCCTGAGCCAAAGCGACCAGACCCAGGCCAAACAGCGGATAACCGCTGCCCCATTTGTCGCCCATCTCGCGCAAGAACGCCAGGCTTTCCTCGAAAAACGCCCGCGCCGCCGGGTAGTCACCCTGAGCATAGACTACAAGCCCCAAGTTATTCAATGATTGAGCCATACCCCACTTGTCTCCTATCGCGCGTCGCACTGCCAAGCTTTCCTCATACAGCGCTTGCTCCGCCGGGTAGTCGTACTGATCTTTGACTGCAATCGCCAAATTATTGAGTGACTGAGCAATGCCGTGTTTGTCTCCTATCGCGCGACGCATCGCTAGGCTCTCTTTGTGCAGCGCCCGCGCTGTCGGGTAGTCGCCTCGAGCGAAGAATACATTTCCCAAGTGATTGAGTGCCGTAGCAATGGCCGGCTTGTCATCCACCGAACGTGCTAGCGCGATGCTCTCTGTCAGATGTTGCTGCGCCACAGCGTAGTCTCCCTGGCGCTGATTGACTACGCCCATATGAGTTAATACTTGACTCAAGCCCAGCGAATCGCCCAGCGCTGTCCAAGCGCGGCGGGCCTGCTCCAGCCACTCTAGCGCGGCGGCAAACTCCCCGCGCAGTTGGCGCAGTTTCCCCAGCGCAAACTGGCAGTGCGCTACCAACGCCGGAGCTTGCGCCAAGGCCAGCCCCGCTTGGTAATGCCCCGCTGCCTCTTCCCACTGCCCAATCAGTTGCAAGACTCCGCCCCGCTTGAGGTGCAACTCAACCTGCTCCGACGGCTCCGCCAAGAGCGGCAGCAGCCGCGCATAGTAGTCCAGAGCGGCCTGGTTGGCATACGCTGTTTTGGCTGCATCGCCCGCCTTGCTGAAATACTCGATCTGCTTCTCGCGGTTCTCACTCTGCCCGTAATGATAGGCCAGCGTATCCACCAACGAGATCCCACGCTGCGCCTCGGACGAGCCTTCCAGATACCGCGCCAGTTGCTCATGCAACTGCGCCCGCGTGGCATAGGATAAACTCTCGTAGGTCACCTCGTGCGTGACGATGTGCTTGAACAAGTAAGTCAACTCCGGCTCCGGGGTGTCCAGCGGGGTAATATCTAATTTATTCAGTTTGTCCAGGTCCGACTTCACGCGCGTCAGTTCCCCGATCGCCGGGTAATAACCGGTCAGCCACGCAGCACGGAAGAGCCGCCCGATGATGCTCGCCAGGCGCAAGGTGGTCTTCTCCCGTTCAGTCAATTGGTCGATGCGGCTGAGGATGAGCGCCTGCAAACTGTCGGGCAGTTCTAGGTTCTCCACTGCCGCCGGGTCCAGCGGGTCGAGTCCGCGGTCGTGCAAGAAGTTGAGCAGTTCTTCCAGATAGAAGGGATTCCCCTGCGCACGCGCCATCAGTTTCTCTACCAGTTGCGGCGGCAATGCCCCGCTATGAGTTGGATAAAGCTGGGCCAGTTTGGCGCGCAGCGCCTGCTCTGACTCGGCAGGGCTGAGTTCAGTCAGTTGGATCGAAGTGAAACCGGGCAGGTTCTTCAGGCGCAAGGTTTGCACTCGCTCTCCCTGCAGCGGCCGGTAAGCCAACACAACACATATGGGCAGAGCCGCCAGCGCCCGCACCAGTTGCTCCACTAGGTCCAACGAGAGCGGATCGATCCAGTGCAGGTCTTCCAGCACCAGCACGATTGGTGCTTCTCTGACCGTGGTTTTCAAGCAGTCTTCGAGTAGGGTGTGCAACGCTCCCTTGCGGTCTTTGGGTTCGAGCGTTTGCGTGAAATCATTCTCCGGGATCGCCAGGTTTAAGAGCGATCCCAGCAGAGGCAGAGCTTGCACACGGTGAGGCGCTCGATCACGGATGACATCCTCTACCCGTTGCAGCTGTTCAGCGAGTCTTCTCGTTGGATCGAGATCGAAGAAAGCACTCCAAATAGGCTTCCACACCAGATATGAGGTATTCACTCCATCAGACTGACAAGCCCCGCCATATCCCGTGAACCCCTTGCCTCGCGCCGCACGAATCACTTCGGCCACGAGTCGAGACTTGCCCAGGCCCGCTTCGGCCACAATGCCTATCACTTGCACCTGCCCCTTCAACGCCAAGTCCAACTTGTCATTGATGATCTGTAATTCAGTTTGGCGTCCTACCATGGGCAGGGCATAGGTTGGCTCTTGCAGGCGGATCGCTCGCTGTCTGCGCTCGCCCTTCACTGCGAACGCGGTCAGCGGCTGGGCTTTGCCTTTTAAGGAAAGCGCCGGACGCGGCTCAAAAGTGAACGCACTTGACGCTGCTTGCTGCACCCGCCCACTGAGTAATATTTCGCCGGGCGCAGCGCTTTGCATCAGCCGCGCCGCCAGATTCACTTCATCGCCAAACACCCCGTAAGTGCGCCGCGTCGGCCCGCCATAGGTTCCCACCCGCATCGTGCCCTGACTCAGGCCCAGCTGCAGTCCCGCGATTCGACCCTCGCGCGACTCTTCTTCCAGTAGCTCCCAGGCTGCTTTCACTCCTCTTCGCGCATCGTCCTCGTGCGCCACCGGGGCACCAAAGGCACCATAGAAATAACTGCCCTTGTCTCCCACGATCACTTGCAGCAGCGTGCCTTCATAGCGCGTCAGCACCCCTTGCACTCGTTGCACAAAGCGATCTAGCTGTGCTGCGACATCTTCATGATCATAATCCAGTCCGCCAAAACGCACAAAGAGAGCCGCCGCTGGACGAAACTCGGTGAGGAAGGCGCCTTGTCCCGATGTTTCACGAGCGTAGACTGCGGGCAAGAGCCAGAAGCGTAAGGACTCATCGGTCAGGGAGGTCGAAAGAGAGGTAGGCCAGGGAGTTGGCTCCACCCGCAGCGCCAAGGACTCAATAACTGCACAGCGGGAGTGTGTTTCTTCACTCTCGCGCCATTCTGAAATGACGAGTTGTTTGTCCAGTGCTCGCACGCTGGGTTCATCCAAGAGGACCTCCCCGCTCTTTGCCAGATGCTCGGCAGCGGCAGCGCGGCTGACCGTCTCTCCGGCCAGAACGTCCATCACTTGAATCTGGGGATCGCCCACCCGGAAGCGCCGTGCGGGTCCGCTGGCTACGCTAATCTTGATCGACAACTGCAGCGGTGCTTGGGTGGGAATGTGGATGGTCGCACATCCTTGCATTGCTGCTTGCATCGCGAGAGCACAGGCGGTGGCGCGGTGGGGAGCGGGGGGACAACCGATCAATCCAGGAGGAGTCTCATCGAACCAGCAGGTGATGGCATCCCCGGCAAAGCTGATGACCGAACCGGCATACTGATCTATTTCGGCAATAAGGGCGGAGTAGATGCGATTGAGATAGAGCGGCAACTCTTCGGCGCCGTGGCGCACCCCGCGGGTTTGCACCAGCGCCTCGGTCAGTGGGGTGAAGCCGGAAATATCTGCAAAAAGGACGCTGCCTTGGGCATGGTCGGGCAGCACCTGATCTCTGACCAGAGCCGCCAGCCGATCTTGTGGAAGATAACTGAATAATTCGCTCATCTCTCCTCCCACTGTAGCACCCATACTAGCCTAGACGATTACCCGGAGTCCATTCCTTGGCTAAGGCTGAAGGCAAGAACGTTCACCAGAATTATGCAATGTCTGTGAATTTGGAGTAGCCGAAATCAGGAGCTCAACTTCTGCTAACCCACCTTAACAGTCGTATCGATGCGACACACAACACTCCTTCCCACTGCCTTGTTCATTGCTCACATGGAATCAGAGGGTCAAAGAGGGCAAGAAAGCTCCTCAAGTCAGAATTAAGATAGCTGTCACAACGTGCTGCAGCATGACTCAGTTTAGAATGCGCATACTTGACCCATTCCCTACTGAAATCCTATGATGTCAACATAAAGCCAAAGGAGGTCTTCTATGGAATTGCTGAAAATCATCGGAATCACTCTCTTAGTACTGATTGCAACAGGTGCCATTGCGTGGTTTGGGGGCGGCAAAGACTATTTTGAGAAAAAATCCATCGAAAATGCCTTCGAGAAGCGCAACCACGAGTCAGTCGAAAGGCAGTACAAAGATTTACAATACACCGGCAAGCGCGCGTTGGATTTTTCTCCCTTTGAGACAGCACTGGCCCAGATGTCTGATGCCCGTATTGCTGAGATCGATAACTCATTAAAGGACGCAACTATCCCCATGATTCAAGAGCTCTTCGCTCAAAATAAACTTACTTCGGAAGAACTCGTTCTGTATTATCTGCATCGCATCAAGACCTATGATGTGAACCAGCTCAACAGCATAATCGAGCTTAACCCGGACGCGCTGGAGATCGCTCGCAAGCGGGATGAAGAACGAAGAGCGGGCAAGGTTCGCGGTCCTCTGCACGGCATCCCCGTAACGCTCAAAGCCAACATCGGGACCGCCGATCAGATGCACACCACGGCCGGTGCGAAAGCCCTGGAAAATGCGAGATCCGATCGCGATGCATTCTTGGTCAGCAAGCTGCGCGAAGATGGTGCGATTATTTTGGGCAAGAACAATCTCTCCGAGTGGGCCAACTTTATGACGTCGCATTCTTCGAATGGGTTCAGCGCGCTCGGCGGGCAGACGAAAAATCCCTACGGGCGCTTCGATGTTTCCGGCTCCAGCTCCGGTTCCGCGGTCTCGGTCGCCGCCCATCTCGTGACCGCGAGCGTGGGCACAGAAACGTCGGGATCAGTGATTGCTCCTGCCTCACAGAACTCGGATGTTGCTCTAAAACCTAGTCTCGGACTGGTCAGCCGCGATCGAATCATTCCGATCACGGACGCCATGGATACCGCGGGTCCGATCGCGCGCTCAGTCACCGATATGGCGATCCTGCTGAACGCGCTCATCGGCGTAGACCCGAGCGATGCTATGACCAAAGATGCGCAAGCACTCTCTGGCACAGATTTCACGCAATATCTTGATGCCAACGGCCTCAAGGGTATGCGCATCGGCATCGCTCGATTCCCTGTTCAATCTAAAGCAGGAGACAACGACGCTTTTCAGAGAATCATCGCTGTCTTAAAAAAAGCCGGCGCTGAGGTCGTGAAGTTACCCCCGCTACCCTTGCAGTCTGGTCTGAAGTTATTACCTGTACTCTCCTACGGTCTCAAAGCTGGAGTGAACAAATCAGGACTTTCGCGTTTCAGCATAAATAGGCAGTAACCGCCCGCCTAGCAATGGACCATTTGTAGTCATACCAAGAAACGGCGGTCTGGAGGCGTTGCCATTCTAGCTTAAGAAAAGCCAAGAAGGCACAGAGAATATG
>JACOSB010000134.1 GCA_016179105.1 Candidatus Acetothermia bacterium | reverse complement strand
ACCTTGCAACAAGAAGGGAGTGCCTGGGAGCGGGAGCGTAACGAAAAGCGGGCGACCGTGGAGTGGCGATTTACCGCGGAGAAGGCGCGCCACAAACTCCAGCGCTTGTATCCTCATTGATCTCTGTGGCGGTGTACTAGTTGAAAGACTATCTACCGAGCTTAGCCGACTCCAAGAACGGCTCTTCAGCGCGACGCAACCCAATGCTCCTGCGAAGCTGGCTCATATCTTGCTGGAGTTGGCGGCTGAGTTCGGCAAAAAAATCCCCGACGGGATCCTGATCGATGTAGCTCTCTCGCAAGCAGAACTGGCCGAGATGGCTGGCCTTGCTCGTGAGACGGTGAACTTAACGCTCCGAGGTTTTGAGTCCAAGGGCTGGATCAAGCTCCAGAAGCGAAAAATCGTGATCTGCGAGCAAGCCAGTCTACGAACTGCGCTCTAAGCGTTTTCTTGGGGGTATGCTGAGTCTGATGGATTCATTTAGCTTTTCTAAAATCCCACTCGCGTTCACACGCACGGCACTTGAAGGCTGCTTTCTCGATCTGCAGTAGGGGCGAAGCATTTTTCGATTAAAAACGCTTCGCCCCTACCCTCTGCTTCGTTAAGACCCTACTCCGACCGGGCTCATTTTCTTCAGTTCTTGGACGAGTTTGGTCACGCTGTCTTTGGCATCGCCGAAGAGCATCCGGGTTTTCTCGTTATAAAAGAGCTCGTTCTCAATTCCCGCAAAACCGGGGTTCATGCTGCGCTTGAGCACGATGATGTTCTTGGCATGATCAGCATTGAGAATTGGCATCCCATAGATGGGGCTGCTCCGATCGCTGCGCGCCGCCGGGTTCACTACGTCGTTTGCCCCAATGATCAGTGCGACATCGGCGCGCTCGAACTCGTTGTTAATCTGCTCCATCTCGTAGAGCTGATCGTATGGCACATTCGCTTCTGCCAGCAGGACGTTCATATGCCCCGGCATGCGCCCTGCGACCGGATGGATCGCATATTTTACTTCAACGCCACTCTTCGATAGCGCATCAGCCATCTCGCGTACTGCGTGTTGTGCTTGCGCGACCGCCATGCCATAGCCGGGCACGATGATCACCAGCTGCGCATACCCCATCAGGATCGCTGCTTCGTCGGCCTGAATGGGCTTGACTGTCTTGCCTTCAGCGCTCGCTCCACCGCCAGCGCTCGCAGTTACTTTGCCGAACGCCCCGAATAAGACATTGGTGATCGGACGATTCATCGCCTTGCACATCATAATAGTGAGAAGTGTGCCGGAGGAGCCGACGAGCGTGCCGCCGATGATGAGTGCGATATTGCTGATCGTGAAGCCGTCGGCCGCGACGGCAAGCCCTGTGAACGAGTTCAAGAGTGAAATAACTACGGGCATATCCGCACCGCCGATGGGCAATACTGTCAAAACTCCGAAGACGAGCGAGATCGCGAAGAAGATTCCAAAGAGCATCGCATTGGCCTGCCACAACTGGTAACCAGCGATCCCGAGGACAGCCAGAAATAGTGCGGCATTGACCACTTGTTGCATCGGGTAAGTGATGGGTCGCTCGACCATGCCCTGGAGTTTGGCCCAGGCCATAATACTACCTGAGAAGGAGATCGAACCAATCAGTGTGGCAAAGAGCATCGCCAGAGCATTCCCCGCGTTGATGTCCCCGCCCGATGCGAGTCGGAAGAACTCGACTGTGGCGATGAGCGCTGCTGCGCCACCGCCGACACCGTTAAAGAGCGCGACCATCTGCGGCATTGCCGTCATCTTCACACGGAGCGCTCCGATTGCACCGACAAGGGACCCAATCGCAATACCCAGGGCCATCAGTCCGTAGTTAAAGAGGCGATTGTCATCTAGAGGGAGCAAGGGCAGGACGGCCAGGAGCGCGATGCCCATGCCGATGGCCGCAACGATGTTACCCGAGCGCGCTGTCTCGGGAGAACTCAGCCGCTTCATGCCAAGGATAAAAAGAACGGCTGCCACTAAGAATAACAATTGAACGAAGAATTCCAAGTTCATGACTTCCTCCGCTTGAACATGTGCAACATGCGGTCGGTGACGACGAAGCCACCGACCACGTTGATCGCGCCAAAAATCACTGCGATGAACCCGAAGAGGATGGCCACCCAATCATTGGGCTTGGCCATGCCCAGGACGAGCATGCCGCCCAAGAGCACGATCCCGTGAATCGCGTTGGTGCCCGACATGAGCGGCGTGTGCAAGATCACGGGCACCTTGGAGATCACTTCAAACCCCACGAAAATCGCCATGATAAAGATATAGAGCAGCCCCAGTGCCGATACTTCCATGCTTTAGTTTCCTCCTTTGCCGTTGAGCGAAGGTCACAAGATTTTGCCTTCGTGCGTGATACAGCAACCCTTGATAATTTCATCGTTGAAGTCTAAATTCAGTTTCCCATCTTTGACCATCAGCTGCAAGAGCGTCGTGATGTTTTTGGAGTACATCTGGCTCGCGTGACAGCTCATCATGCTGGGAAGATTCACGGGCCCCAAGACCGTAACGCCGTTGTCGGCGATCTCCTGGCCTGCTTTCGTGGCTTCACAATTTCCTCCTTGTTCGGCGGCCAGGTCTACGATCACGGCTCCAGTCTTCATTTGATGAATCATCTCTTTGGTGATGAGCACCGGTGCTTTCTTGCCCGGCACGAGCGCGGTCGTGATCACGATGTCCGCATCTTTGGCATACTGCGCGATGAGCTCACGGTTTTTGCGATTTTGTTCTTCCGAGAGCTCTTTCGCATAGCCACTCTTGTCAGCGGCTTCTTGCATAGTGAGGCCCACGAACTTTGCCCCCAAGCTCTCGACCTCTTGCTTGACCGCCGGACGCACATCAAACGCTTGGACTATCGCGCCTAAGCGCTTGGCCGTTGCGATCGCCTGCAAGCCCGCGACTCCCGCGCCGAGAATAAAAACTTTCGCTGGAGTAATCGTGCCCGCCGCCGTGGTAAGCATCGGGAAGAGTTTCTTGGCCGCGTTGGCGGCGAGCAAGACGGCCTTATAGCCTGCGACGGTGCTCTGCGAAGAGAGCGCGTCCATCGACTGAGCGCGTGTAGTTCGGGGAATTGCGTCCATGCTAAAAGCCGTGATCTTACGCTGCGCCAGCATCTGAACTAAGTCTGGGTTTAGCATCGGCTGCAAGAAGCTAATGAGAACAGTTCCTTCTCGCAGGAGCTCGACCTCATGGTTGCCCAGAGCTGTGTTCATCACCGGCTTCTGAACTTTCAGCACGACATCGGCCTCGTCGTACAAGGCCAGGGGATCAGACACGACTGTAGTTCCCGTGTTCTTGTACGCTTGATCTGAAAAATTTGCTCCCACTCCCGCTCCAGCCTCGACTCGAACCGCCAACCCTGATTTGACGAGTCGCGCGGCCGTCTCTGGAACCACGGATACACGCCGCTCGTTCGGCACAATCTCCTTTGGAATCGCTATTTTCATATACTCTCGCTTGCTCCTTCTTTCAGGTTTGCAGCAAACTGTAATAATTCTACTTTATTTTAAGTTCTAGTCACCTCTAAATAGATGACGCACAGCAGATTTTGAGATGATCCTTGCCGGTATGATCTATATCAATTGCTAACTTGCTGCTCGTCATATCGACAGCTCTTGCGAATTTCTACACTGGATATGAGCCAAAGGCTGCAATCAGGAGGTTCTTATGACGCTGCGACAAGAAGCCTTGGAATACCATAGCAAAAAGCCTCATGGGAAGCTAGAAGTGACCCCAACAAAGCCATGCTTGACTCAATATGATCTCTCGCTGGCTTATACCCCCGGCGTGGCCGAGCCCTGCCTCGCGATCGAAGCGAATCCCGAAGACGCCTTTAAGTATACGGCCAAAGGAAATCTCGTCGCTGTGATCACCAACGGAACGGCCGTTTTAGGCTTGGGTAACATCGGGGCGCTGGCGGGTAAACCCGTCATGGAGGGCAAAGCACTCTTGTTCAAGCGCTTCGCCGATATTGATTCGATCGACCTCGAACTCGACACGGAAGACCCACAGCTCTTCGTGCAAAGCGTGAAGCTCTTAGAGCCGAGCTTCGGCGGCATCAACTTGGAAGACATCAAAGCCCCCGAATGCTTTTACATCGAAGAAACCCTTAAAAAGACGATGAAGATCCCCGTCTTCCATGACGATCAACATGGCACGGCGATTATCACTGGCGCTGCGCTGCTGAACGCGCTCGAGATCGTTGGCAAGAAACTCTCGGAAGTTAAGATTGTTTTCAACGGAGCTGGGGCCTCGGCGATCGCGACCGCGAATTTTTATATAGAACTCGGCGCCAAACGCGAGAATATTATGCTGTGTGACACCAAGGGTGTGATCTATGCTGGGCGTCACGAGGGCATGAACCCCTACAAAGAACAATTTGCCGTGAAAACCAAAGCGCGCACGCTCGCGGAAGCGTTCAAGGATGCCGATGTCTTTGTCGGGCTCTCGGCCGCCGTGGGCGGGCTTGTGACCCAGGAGATGGTTCGCTCGATGGTGAAGAAACCCATTATCTTCGCGATGGCTAACCCGACTCCAGAAATCAGCTACGAGGAGGCAAAAGCTGCCCGCGCCGATGCCATTGTGGCTACCGGGCGCTCAGACTATCCGAACCAAGTCAACAACGTCTTGGGATTCCCGTTTATCTTTAGAGGTGCTCTCGACGTACGGGCTACACAAATTAACGAAGCGATGAAAATCGCAGCAGCTCACGCCTTAGCAACGCTCGCCAAGGAAGATGTTCCCGACTCGGTGGTGAAAGCGTATGGGTTGGAGTCGTTGCACTTCGGTCCCGATTATCTCATCCCGAAGCCGTTGGACCCTCGCGTGCTCTTGTGGGAGGCTCCGGCGGTAGCCAAATCCGCGATGGAATCTGGCGTTGCCCGCATCAATATAGACCTCGAGCACTACAAAGAAGAGCTCGAAGCCCGTCTCGGAAAATCTCGAGAGATGATGCGGATTGTGTTTAACAAAGCGAAGGCCAACCCCAAGCGCATCGTCTTGGCTGAAGGTGCGCATGAAAAGATGATCAGAGCAGCGCATCAGCTCAATGAAGAAGGGCTCGCCAAACCCATTCTCTTGGGAAACGAAAAAGAAATCCGAGAGAAGATGCAAGGGCTACAGTTAAAGCTCAATCATATTGAAATTGTGGACCCCGGCGATGTAGCCAAGCGTGCACGCTACGCTCAACGGCTCTATGAGCTGCGCTGCCGCCGAGGCATCACTCAGACCGAAGCTCAGGCGCTGATCGCCAACCCCAACTATTTTGCCTCCGTGATGGTCGAGCTCGGCGACGCAGACGGGATGATCTCAGGCTTGAGCTTCCATTACCCGGGAGTCCTACGCCCGCCGCTCCAAGTTATCAAGACCTCGCCGGATTGCCAGATCGCAGCGGGTGTGTATCTGGTGACAACGCGCAATCGCGTCTTGTTCTTCGCCGACTGCACCGTGAATCGCGAACTGAACTCAGAGAAGCTTGCCGAGATCGCCATTCTGACGGCTCGTCTCGCACGTGATTTTGACATTGAGCCCCGGATTGCGATGTTGAGTTATGCCAACTTCGGCAGCGTCCACGATTCGCACACCGAGATGGTGCGCGAAGCGGTCGATACTGTGCGCCGGCGCGAGCCGGGTTTAGCGATCGACGGCGAGATGCAAGCCGATACAGCGTTGGTCGAAGAGATCTTGAATGGAACGTATCCTTGCAATCGACTCAAGAAAGAAGCCAATGTTTTGATCTTCCCGAATCTCGAGGCGGGCAATATCGCTTACAAATTGATGCAACGCCTTGCGAACGCCGAGGTCGTCGGTCCTATTCTGGTGGGAATCAAAAAACCCGTGTACATCCTGCAACGCGGGGATGAAGTGAAAGACATCGTGAACCTCGCAGCGATTGCTGTGGTTGAAGCGCAGAAGCTGGAAGGTCGTAAAAAAACTGTGGCTGCCGCGCGGACGTGAAACTATGCGTGTTACGGGAGACAGAAAAATTTTCGATCTGTGTCCCTGCAATCTGAATTCCTGACGTGTAGCATTTTGAGTAATGACGCACGACATTGTCCGCGACAGCACACCGTCCTAAACTTCATGTGGCGGCAAGCAAAATTGACCCACTAGTACACCGCCACAGAGATCAATGAGGATACAAGCGCTGGAGTTTGTGGCGCGCCTTCTCCGCGGTAAATCGCCACTCCACGGTCGCCCGCTTTTCGTTACGCTCCCGCTCCCAGGCACTCCCTTCTTGTTGCAAGGT
>JACOSB010000133.1 GCA_016179105.1 Candidatus Acetothermia bacterium | reverse complement strand
GTCAGCTCCGGGACGATTACCGACGCCATGATCCAAGACTACATCAGCGAGCAAGAGGGCGAACCGGTTCATGATGATAGTCAATTTCGAATTGACGATACTCCGAACCCCTCGCCTTCAAGGCGAGGGTAGTTCAGTTTTTGAGAATCCCGTCCACAACCTGGAGGAACTACTCGGGCTCTAGGAACTGTCGGTTGGTATTGGTAATGGAAGTAGTTTGAGTTATTGGGTGCCCAGAGCCAAAATGTCTTTACCGAAAGCGGCCTTGACACTGCGCAAGACCCAACGAGCCTGGTCACTCACCCCCTCGTCTTCGTAGGGGTTGGGATAGAGACGATCGAAGTCCTCCTTGCGAGGGTTGCCTACCACGGCACACATCGTCTCGATCACAGACGCATACCGGGAGCGAATCTTTTGCAAGAGAGGCTCATCGATACGCCAATCGTAGAGTTCCTGCTCCGCCGGGCGCTCTCGGAGAAAGAATTGTGCTCCTTCGAGCTTGAGTCGATTCTCGTACTGCTTCTCCTGCACTTCGGGGTCGGGGAAAATAAAGAGATACTCGATCCAACGAGTCAATTCCTCCCAAGCAAGAGCACGATCGATGGGTAAAACTTCGAGAGTTGAAGCTCGATCTCGAAGTACTCTGGCAATGGGACAAAGAGTGGCCAGCACTTTTTCTCTTTCTTCGCTATCTTCTCGCAAAGACAAGCAAAGCTCTTCGACCACTGGAAATCCCTTTCGATAGTCGGAGTTCAAAGGCTGGCGCTTTTCTACTTTGAGATAGGCGCTCGTTTTCACCATAACACTTCCTCCTCTAAGATTTCTTGCTCGAGGATCTTGCCCCGTTCGAGCAAATAGACGCGATCGGATAGACCCATCGCCAGGGACAGATTTTGCTCAGCAATTAAGATAGTCAGTCCGTCTTTGTTGAGTGTGGCGATCGCTTGCCCGAGCTCATCGACCATTTGAGGAGAAAGCCCGAGCGACGGCTCATCCAACATCAAAAGTTTTGGCTGGGAGAGAAGTGCACGTCCGATCGCGACCATCTTTTGCTCGCCGCCGCTCAAACTTGATGCTCGTTGATGTGTCTTTGTCTTTAGGACAGGAAAAAGCTCGTACACACTCTCTATCGATTTATCCCAAAATTGACGCACATAATGCCTCACGTTATACACACCCATCTCCAAATTCTCCAGGACCGTCATCTCAGGGAAGAGCTGTCGCTCGGCTCCGCAGAAGGCGATGCCCAGGTTCACGCGTTCATGTGGCGCGAGTGCGGTAATGTCTAGGCCTTTATAAACGATTTTACCCATAAGAGTGGGCGCGAGACCCGCTACTGCGCGCAGTGTCGTCGTCTTGCCCGCCGCGTTGCCGCCGATGAGAGCCACGATCTCGCGCTCAGTAACACCGAGTGAGATTCCTTGAAGTACTCGCAATGGCCCGTAGTTTACTTTTAGATCTTCAATTCGGAGCATGTCGATCCTCCTTCCGGTGAGTGGGAATGACGATCCGCCCGCCGCGCATCACCAAGAGTCGATTGCAGTACGACACGATCGATTCCATCCGGTGCTCGATCATCATGATCGTCAAGCCTTGACCTTGTAAGCTTTTGATGAGACGACCCATCTCTGTAGTACTTTGAGCACTCTGGCCCCCAAACGGCTCGTCGAGCAAGAGTAACTTCGGGTTAGAGCCGAGCGCGATCGCGACTTCGAGACGCCGCTGGTAACCGTAAGATAATTCTGAGCCGGGGTATGAACGATAGCGATCGAGTCCGGTCATCTCGAGTATCTCAGCGACACGCTCTTTTTGTGTGGCTGATTCGTCTCGTGAACTTCCGAAGATCACATGCTTCATTCCAGGCGGTTCATGCACGTAGCAACCGAGCCGCACGTTTTCTTCGACACTAAGCCCATAGAAGAGTCGTGTCTTCTGAAACGTGCGGGCGATGCCGGCGCGCACACGCCATTCGGGCGACTGCTGTAGGATGCATGTGCCGTTATAAAAAATCTCACCCGAGGTCGGCGGCACCTGCCCAGTGATCAAATTAAATAAAGTCGTTTTGCCCGTCCCGTTGGGGCCAGTGACGCCGAGTACATCGCCCCTATTGACAATGAAGTCAATTTTGTCGAGTGCGATCACTCCGCCAAAATGCTTGCTGAGCCCCCGGACTTCGAGAAGCGTCTCGCGCGTCATAGAGCCTCCTCTGCCTCCAATATTTTGGATGACTTCGGTTCGCTCCGACGAAGGCTTCTCACCGTAAGACGAGCCCAGACTTTTCTTGCCATCCCTGTCAAGCCATCGGGCAGATAGATCAGAGAAATTATTAGCAAGATTCCAAAGACGATGGAGGCGATCGAGCCGCTGATGGAGCGTGTGAGCTCAGCAAACGCTGTCAGTGCCACCGGACCAAAGACAGCGCCGAGCAAAGTCGCTGCCCCGCCGATCAGATTCATCACAAATAAGTTGAACGACTGCGAGAATGTGAAAAGATCGGGATTGAGATAAGCCAAATAATGCGCATAGAGAGAGCCAGCTATCGATGCGAATGCGGCGCTCAGCAGAAAAGCTCCGAGTTTGTGGTGCTCGACAGATATGCCGACCGACTGAGCCAAAACATCATCTTCGCGAATCGCGACCAGCGCGCGGCCGAGGCGAGAGTGAACGATTCGGCTCTTCAACCAAAGCGCCAACACAACAAACGCCAAAACTAAATAGAAGTAAGCGAGCTTGTCTCGATAAGGGTTGAGCGTGATCTTACCCAATCCCGGCAGATCGAACGTCAAAAACGGGACACCGATGAGCCCTTGAGTACCCCCGGTGAATGGCCCTAAATTTGCGATGAACAGTGCGATCACAATACCCATGATGAACGTGAATGATGTCCATCGCCCTTTGAGCCGCAGCCCCAGGAGACCGATCAGACTCGCCGCACCTACGGTCACAATCAAGGCTCCGATCAGCGTTAATGGGAAAGTCCAGCCGAGCTTCATCGCCAGGATGGCCGACGTGTACGCGCCGATGCCGATAAGTCCGGCCTGCGCTAAGGAAGGAATGCCCGCGTAGCCCGTCAATAGATCCAAGCCGCTCACCACGATGATGTTGATCCCCGCGAGAATCGCCAGATGCAGCCAGAATTGTCCCGGAAGAAAGTAGGGCAGAATCACAGCGAGGCCAGCGAGAACGAGAGGAACATAGCGCAAATACCCATTAGTCTGAAAAACTGGGAGTGTTCTGCTTCTTAGTTGGTTGGTCTTCTCGTCTTCTTCGGGACCCAAGACTTGCGGCTTTAGGATGAGCGCTCCCGCGAGAAGTACGAACGGCACGAGATCGCTCAGCTCGGCGCGCCAGTAACCTTGCACCAGCGCTTCGCTCATGCCTACGAGCAAAGCTCCGATGAACGCGCCGCGCACTTGGCCCATCCCGATAACCGTGATTGCAAATGCCTTGAGCACCAAGAGCGTGCCGCCGTAAGGCGTGAGCGGCCAGACCGTCGCCATGAGCGCTCCGGTGCTGCCGCTCAGCGCTCCCGCGATCGCAAACGCAAGAGCCGTGACGACGCTCGCGTTGACTCCTACGAGCTGAGCCGCTTCGCGATTCTGCGCGAGCGCGCGTAGCGCTTTCCCAATAAACGAACGTCTTAAGAAGAGCCAAAGCCCAATCAGTCCTGCAATGGCCAATATGATGATAGAAATTTTTTGCGGGAGCAGCGCGATCGAGCCCACTTGAACGAGCGCATCGCCCCAGGGAAAGCGAACTGCCTGCGGCTCCCAGGTGAATCCGATCGCAAGCAGATTCTGAATGACGATTAACAGCCCCACGGCTCCTAGAAAAGTCTGTCCGATGCCGAGATTGCGTAATCGACGGTAAACAAAATGGCCGTTGAGAACACTGAGCAGAGTTACAGCTACTACGGCCAACGTAGCCGCTAGCCAATACTCAAGCCCCCATTGCTTCGTGCCGAGGAAGACGAGATATCCGGCAAGGGCATAGAGGGCTCCCTGGGCCAGGTCCCCGATGCGGAGGACACCGAAGATGAGCGTGGTGCCCAGTGCAAGCAGCGCATAGAGGCAGCTCAAGAAGAGCCCGTTGGCGAAGACCTGACCCAGGAATTCCATAAATTTTCAACTAGCGACACAACCCGCCAATCAATTCATCCGCCCAATGACGATCCTGCAGCAAGACGGGCGCACCCTTGCGGTACGTCGCGACACCGCCGGGCACGTCGCTCTGCCCACACGCGTAAACGCCGAGTTTGTCCCCGAACGTGAGCTTAAATTTAGGCCCCGTTTCTGTGTTTGTCGCTCCCTTCAGGATGTACTCTATCGTCGCTTGGGGGAGCTGCTTCACAGGATCAAGGCTGCTCACAAAATTCAAGCCCTTTTCAGCAATCAGCCCTTCGATCGCTTGCTGGGTGAGCTTGACAGCGCCCCAGCCCCACGCGCGTATGAGTCCCGCCGGTCCCGGCGGTTGACCCAATTTACTGCGAAACGCGTCGCTCATGGCCATCGCTTCGATGGCTGGAATTTCTCCATTAAACTCGCGCGATGAAGTCCCGTCGTCATAGAACCAACTGAAAATGATTCCATCAGCACGCCCTTTGCTCGCAACCAACTCAAAGAACGTCTGGTTGCCTAAGACTTCTCGCCCGTAAAATTTTTCGAGCGAGAAGCCTTGGCGGACGTACTCATCGAAGATCGCAATCACCGGCGTCGGGACAACATCTGATACGATGAACGCATCCGCTCCCGACGTTTTGAACTTGGCCACGAGCGTGCTGAAGTCTTGCGTCAAGAAGGGATAGAGCTCTGTCTGCACCAAACTTCCGCCCAATTTTTCCAACGCTTCTTTGAAGGCAGCGATGCCCGCGCGACCGTCACCCGTATCAGAGACTAACGCAAAAAACTTTTTGTGCTTGCGTACTGTGACGGCGTACTTCGCGACGGGAGTAAAGTTATGGATGTCTTGAGCCCCGTAGCGCAGCGAAAGCGGCGCTTCTTTATGGCGATCTGTGAGAAGACGATCGCTCGTCGCGACCATGATGTGCGGGATGTTCGCCGCTGCGAGCATCGGCTGGATCGGCAGTGTCTCGTTACTCAAGAGCGGGCCAATCACAAAGCTAATATCGCCGCGATTGATGAGTCTGTTCGCGGCGTTGACGGCTTCTGTGGGAGACGTTTTTGAGTCTTCGACGATCAGTTCTAGGTTATACCGGCCAGCGATGCCGCCCGCTTTGTTGACCGCATCAACGGCCAGTTCCGTGCCCTCACGAATGAAATTGCCACCTTTCGCGTTAGTTCCAGTGAGGTCCGCGATCAAAGCAATTTTGAGCGTCGCGCTATTTGTTTGAGAGAAAATAAAAGAGCCAATTCCCGTGAGTAAAAGAGCCAATGCGACAGAAACAGACACACTGCGTAAGAACAAGCTTCGAATGCTTAGCTTTGTGTTCATGCTGAACCTCCTCAAAAAGATTCACTCGACCTTGAAAGCGTAGCGAAAGCGAAAACCGTGCGGATGATCTTGCCAAGTGATGATCGCTTTCTCGTACAAGAACGGGACTTCCAGGCTTTCAGCTTCGATGCCTTCTGAAAATTTTCGAGTCCGAAACGCTGGGTAGACATCCACAAAGTGCCAACCTGGTTTGCCCGTCGCGTAGATCTGCGCGACGACCTCGCCCATGCAGTCATTGCCACAAGCGTAACCGAGATATGAGTTGTCGTACGTGAGTGCGATGAGATTCTCGTGCTCAGTCCAGCTCACTCCCTCAACCTTCACATTGATGGTAGTCCCAAGCGGACCGGCTTTGGGTTTGAGGGGATAGGCGCGCCGCGCGATGCGCAGATACGTGCGCGCGATAAACGTCTCTTCACTCCAGGCTTCGATCGCGTGTGCCCCACCCTGGACGCTCTCGGGCACCAAGCGCAGCTCAAAATTCCCTTCGGCATCCGTGCGCACGTTAGCTAACCGATAGAGTCTCTCTTGAAAGCCGGTGCCAAAGCGCCCAGACTTAACTTCGCTGACGCGATCTCCTTCGATATCGACCCAGTAGATCTGAAGCTCTGAATTGGACTCAAAGCCACGGCCGGAGAGAGTGAAGACCGTTCGCGCTGAGATCTCCGAAAAATCTGTCCACATTTGTAGTCCAGTTTGTTTTTTCGAAGGAGCAGTCGCCGGCTGCTCCGGCAAGATCTGCTCTTGCACCGGGGGTGGCAGCACGGGCTCACCGGGAATAAGCTCGAACGGGAAATGGAACGTTTTGATGTACGAATACGAGGACGCGTGGAGTTGCAGATAAGGTGCGCCGAAGCAGGCGTTCTCTATCGCGATGAGATGTGTGCCCGACTCTCCCGCAGCGGGAATCTCGACGTGCGCAGTGCCTCGGGTTGTGACAGCCGTGATGAAGCCAACCATCTGATTGTCGTAATAGAGTTGATACCAACCCTCGATCGGATGGTTCGGGTTGATGCCCTTCATCGTGATGGCTATGGGTGTCCCCAGCGGTCCTGCTTTCGGACTGATCTCAGCGCTCGCGTCAACGCGAAAGCCCGCTTTGTTGAGTTTTCGACCTTGGTCTAAGACATAGAGATCATGCATCCCGCCGTAGTCTTCGGGAATCTGAAATTGTGCTAAAAAATTGCCGCGATCGTCGGTCCTAATTTGAACGACCTGCTCCACGCGGTCTTTGAAGTTAAACCCGTTGAATTGATTCCAGTCTTGCCCATCGAATTGCTCGATCTTCCAGCGAGCATTGTAAGTTTCCCAGACTAGATTGAGCGTTGAGTCTGCAGGAAAACCTTGGCCCTCGATCGTGACGTGGGTGCCCACTGGGCCATGCTCGGGGGTTAGAGTGCATCGACCGACGAATCGATCGGTGGCCAATTCAAGCGTGATATTCTGCGCTGCTTGTGGAGCCATAGGCTCGCCTCCTTGCTGCTTGCCTGCACTGTTGTTGGTAGCGAGCCGGAACAACTGCCGCGAGATTGTCCCGGCTCGCTTTTGAGCCCTCTTACTAAAAAGAACTAGCTGATGTCGAGCGCGATCGGGAAGGTGTCCACGGCCTTGTTGCCAAGGACATCGAGCGTGCCCTTGCCCTCCTTGCCCTCGACTGTGATCGTATACTTAAACTTGCCCGCGTTGACGTTGGGCGGAATGATGAATGGGCCAGTCCAGTAATAGATCACGTCTTCGGGTTTCGGGTTGCGATTGGCGCCAGGATGCTGGTCAAAGTTCATCGTGATCGCATCCAATCCCTCAGGCTTCACGCTCATCTTGAGTGCGTGATCGGTCACGTCCTTGGGCGTGTCGAGGAGCACACCAGTCTTGGCATCGTAGACTACCGCACGCCAGACGAGCTGTTCACCCTTCTTGAAAACGCTGGTCTCCGTACAGCCGGGGCCCTGCGGAGCACCGCCGCTGCCACGGATCACGTCCGAGACAATCACATACGCTTGGCCCTGCTGTGCCGCTACATCAGCGTTGGTGAGTGCCCACTTGGCAAAAGCGATGCCGCCTGCGGCCGAGGCTGCGCCCTTGAGGAACGTCCGACGATTTGGTTTCTTAGTTTCTTCGAGTGTGTTAGCCATTGTGTCTCCCTCCTTTGGGAGTAATCGAGAGTCTGAAAATCTTTCGTTTGCTCATCATGACATCTGTCTCTCCGTCTGTGTCAGATAGGGTCATCTCCTATGATTAGCCCACAAGCCAATGGAGAATCGGAATACGATCTGCCAGTTTTCTCTGGATGATTCGGTCGATGCCCGGGAAGTAGCCCGGGTTCTTGGTCATGAAGTACAAGAAGACCAAGAAGTAAATCACGTATTCGTTGACCCATCCGAAGTGTGGTGGGAGCGTCGTAATGTAGAAGAAGACCACCATAACGGCCCCACCTAAAGCGCCCAAACGTGCTAAGAATCCCAGGATCATGCTGGCCCCTACGGCCAACGAACCACTGATCACTAAAAATAGGACCACGGGATTCTCATAGAGCGCCGTGAACCACGCAGCAAACGGGCCCTCTACCGCCGTTGGCAACAGGTGACCTATCTGGAGCCAAGCTTTCCATCCACCCTCGAACCAGAGGCGAAATCCTGCCGTCAGCATAAAAACGCCGAGTGCCAGCCTGACCATCGTGAGCAATACGACGCTCCAGGTGAGACGCCATTCCATACCTTTCGTCTCGTTTTGGACTTCCGATTTTATGGTAGCTTCCTTGATCCTTGCTGCTTGCATATCGTTCACCTTCTTTAGTATGCCGCGCTGCTTGCGCTGGCTTTTTCTGTTTGACGCTTTAAGCATAAATGGATGCTGAGGAAGGGGAAATGAGCTGTATCAGAGGCAGGCATGATTTAGCGCAGGTTTTCCAAATACGCCATTCTAGCGTTCGATAGCTGAGCGAAATCAACACAATTCCTGAGCTGAATCATGTCTTGACCGATGAGTTTCATGTAACTTAGAAACAGGAGATAGGTTGTTTATGAGAATAATCTCTGATCAATCCCGTCTGGGTCCGCAAATGTGGCAGGCGCTGATGAACATATCGCAGCCTCAGGAATTTTCACCGGGCACTATTCTTCAACATGAACTGACCCCCGCGGCCAGTCTGCTTTTGATCGAAGCCGGCTCTGTGACACTAAGGATGCGCGAGCCCTCCAGCCAGCGACTCTTGCTCATCGATGTCCTAGGGGTAGGAGATGTGCTCAATGCCGACACTATCTGGACGAATGACCTATCGACCTGGCGCGCCGAAGCGCTCACGGCGGTGCACGGCCATCTCGCCGCGCGCGAACCATTACAGCATCTGATGAAAGAAAGACCAGAACTGGCAGAACAACTGTTAGCCTGGCTGGCAGGCAGTTTACACGCTTGGCGCGATTGGCTCACCAGGTCTGTGTACGGTGACAGCGAGACCCGTGTCCTTCACGTAATTAGATGGCTGGCAGAACGCTACGGCCATCCGGAGGGTCGGGGACTGCGGCTCCAGCTGCCCTTACGCCGCAAGGACCTGGCCGAACTCGCCGGCGTCGCGCCCGAAACCGTCGTGCGTTTGCTGGGTCAGTTCCATCGTCAAGAGCTCATCCATCCCCAATCCAATAATATCTTCATTCCCGATCCTGCCCGCTTGAATCGCCCTTAAAATCGAGATAAAGAGCTAAGTGAGCTCCCTCAATCCACAACCTGATTTAGATCATTTTCTTTCCCGGCGTTGCACAACGATAATGACAAGTGTCATAGGCTCGTATCGGCCCGGCTCAAGAGCGCCGTAAAGTTCAGTTCTCTTGGTCTAGACCGCTTAGGAAGAGGTGCCGTCATGAACAAATGGCTTACAATTTGCGAGCAGTGTGAGAACGGTGGCTGCAGTTGGGTCTTCTCAGAACTCAAAGCCGACGCCGTAGCAACGTTGCGTCAAGCTCTCAAGGAGATTCATTATGAGAAGGGTGAAATGATCTACCGCGAGGGTGTGCCCAGCCATGGAGCGTACATTGTCTGCGCGGGGCGCGTCAAGGTGTTTGAGCGCTCAGCGAAAGGCAAGAAATTGATCTTGAAATTGGTCGCGCCGGGTGAACTATTGGGCGAAGAGAGTCTCTTTGGGAGTGATGTGTGTCTGGTCTCCGCCCAAGCGCTAGAACCTACGAAAGTGAAGTTCATCAGCCGTGCCGATTTTCTGGCGTTGATGCAGAGATACCCCTCGGTGACAGTCAAGTTATTGGAAAAGCTGGCCCAGGAGATGAAGGCCTTCCGCTGCAAGTTGCTCGAGGTCGTCTACGGGAGCGGCAAGCAAAAAATGGTCCGCCTACTGCTGGCCTTGGAAGAAAAATATGGCTCGGAAGACGGCTTGGGTTCTCCCTTACGGACGCGGCTTTCTCGCTCAGACCTTGCAGAGATGGCCGGGTTATCCACCGAAACAACCATACGGCTCCTGAGTGAGCTGGAGAGCCATGGGCTGATTCGCTCCCAAGCGAGTCGCATCGCACTCCTGGATAGAGAGGCGCTACGCCAACTGTCCGAGCCGATACCTGTAGCGCTCAGGGAAAATCTAGTCTAGCTTCATATGAGCTGATCCAGAGCAATGCTTAAAAAACGTTGGCGGGATTCAGCAAATTCTTGGTAACTGTTCACCACTGAGCATATCCAAGATGCGAGTCGCGTCGATGCGATCGTAGGCCTTCATCGGCGCGCCGCCGCGCTCGGGTCCGTACTCCGGGAACGACTGGACAAAAAGATCTTTCTTGAGCGCGGCCATCGCGAGTACACGCGAGACCGTGATCGCCCCTTGTCCCCCGCGGCCATGCCAACGAATTTCGAGCATAATGCTCCTTCACTTCTTTGCTGTCGCGCTCGAAGAGATCGCTGTCGTTGCTGAAATATATTCGTGAATGCCCTCAGCGGCGAGTTTGCCGTGCTGCACGGCTTCGACTACGGTTGCTCCACCGTTCACGCAGTCGCCGCCCGCAAAATACTTCGGGTTCGTCGTCTGATAATGCTCGTTGACTTTGACGAGATTTTCTTCCAGCGCGAGTCCCTCAATTTTCTTAAAGAACTCTGCTTGAGATTTTTGCCCGATCGCGAGGACGACGGTATCCACATAGATGGTGAACTCGCTGCCGGGCACGGGCTCGACGCGCGAACGCCCCGAGACATCCGGCTCACCCAGTTTCATATGGATGCACTGAAGGTGCTTCACGCGACCATAGCCCATCAATTTCACGGGAGCCGTGAGCCACCAGAAGCGCACCCCTTCTTGCTTGGCGGCGCGCACTTCGTGAGCGTAGGCGGGCATCTCTTTTTCGCTGCGGCGATAGAGCAGCATCACTGTTGGCTTTGTTGCCTGAGTCATTCCTCCGAGGCGAACGACCCCGCGGGCCACGTCGATGGCCGTATTGCCGCCGCCGATGACAGCAATTTGCTTACCAATTTGGAGCTCATCGATCTGACCACTCTTGAGTTTTTCGATGAATTCCAGCGAGCGCCAAACTCCCCGCAGATTTGAGCCCGAGATGTTCAACTCCGTATCCTCACCGAGCCCGATTCCCAAGAAAATCGCATCGTGTTTTTTCTCTAATTGCTGGAGCGTCAGATCTCATCCTATCACCACACCCGTACGAAACTTGACTCCCAATTTTTTCACTAGCTCGACTTCGTGAGGCACGGGATCACGCAGTTGTTTGTAAGGGGCGATGCCGTAAGTGATAAGCCCGCCAAAGTCTAAGCGCGCTTCGTACACTGTCACATCATAGCCATACTTTGAAAGTTCAGCAGCACACGATAACCCTGCTGGTCCGGCTCCAATCACGCCGACACTGCCCAGTTTTTCGTGAGAACGAGTTACTTTAAGCTCATCAGCCAAAGAATGGACATCTTCTTTAAGGACAGTATCCGTCGCATAGCGCTGTAACAATCCTATGGAAACGGGCCGCCGGCCTTCCTTGTGCAGCACGCACGCGCCCTGGCACAAGACTTCGACCGGACAGACGCGAGCGCAACTGCCCCCCAAAATGTTCGACTCAAAAATCGTGCGAGCGGACGCTTGGGGATGTCCCAAACGAATTTCCTTGAGGAACTTGGGAATATCGATATGCGTCGGACAGGTAAGCAGGGCGCCGGAGCGTAAGGTCCTCCACACTCCAAACAGCGACTGGCTTCAATGACGGCTTGCTCTTTGGTGAGCGGCGGATGCAACTCCTCAAAGAGTCTTTCGTACTTACACTCCATAGGCAGCCCTCCTTTGTAGTTCTTCCCATTTAGCATCCACAGCGTCTTGAATCTCCTTAATTTGCTCTTCGCTTAAATGACTGAATCGCCCCTGCAGCTCCAAATACTCTCGCACGGGCAAACTCTCCGGCACGAGATTGATCGTGTATTTTTTCCCGTGTTCGACTTCATAGAGTGGAAAAAGCCGGGTCTTCACTGCCAAGCGTGCGAGCGTGACCGAGAGCTCTGAGGGCACTTTCCAGCCCGGCGGGCAGGGCGCCAAAATGTGAATGAACCGTGTGCCCCGTATGTTCTTTGCTTTTTGAACTTTCTTTACTAAATCTTCAGGGTAAGCAACAGTGGCCGTAGCCGCATATGGAATTTTATGAGCGGCTATGATTGCGATGATGTCTTTCTTCGGTTCTAGTTTGGGCGTCTGCGCCGGAGTCGTCGTGGTCCATGCTCCAAACGGAGTGACAGAGCTTCGCTGAATCCCGGTGTTCATATAGGCTTCGTTGTCGTAACATACATAGAGAATGTTTTCGCTACGCTCGGCGGCATCCGAGAGCGCTTGGAGCCCTATATCAAACGTGCCGCCGTCACCCGCCCAGGCGAGCACCGTCGTTTCTCTATCGCCCTGCACATCGAGCATCGCACGGACGCCGGAAGCCGCGACAGCTCCCGTCGCAAAGGCTGAATGGAGCACCGGCACTTTGAGCGCTGAATGGGGGAAAGGACCCGCGATGACCGACCAGCAGCACGCCGGCAATACGACAATGGTTTTCTCTCCGAGGGCCTTGAGGACATAGCGCATCGCGAGGGCGGCGGCGCACCCCTGACAACCGACATGCCCTAAACCCATCAGCTCTCCCTCCGGCAGAGAGAATGTGATTTGACTCATGCTTTCACCCCTATCCAGATCGCGTCTTCCGGCGCGTCATGAGTTTCTGCATATTGAATGATCTCACGAATGGCGGCGGGCGTAATGTCGCGTCCGCCCAGTCCCGCGATGAAGCCGAAGACAGGTATGTCTCTATGAGTGGGCGCGTTGTACAGCGCGGACTTCACCTCTTGAGCGAAGATGCCCCCGGCTCCAAATACGAGACGGCATGGTTTCCCGTGATGACTTTCTTCGTAGCCGTCGCCAGCGTATTCATCGTTCCTCCTCCGCGAGACGATGGGTTTCGGCCTTGCCTTCATGAAAGAAAGTGGTCACCAAGATCTCCGAAGCGCCGACGGCGCCTTGGCCTCCTCGTCCGTGAAATCGAACTTCAGTCATAGAGATCGCTTCCCTTGTGTTCCATTTCAATGCTAGTTCTGTAGGTTTTTCTCCACTATGACCTAGGCCAACTCAATAACTGATTTAGGTCATATCTTTGCCAGCGATACCGCGCAATTATGATCATGTAATAAAAAAAACTGACGTACGACATTGGGTAGCTATATGGAGAATGCTATACTCCTTATACGGAGGTGATAACTGTGGCGGGATTCAGACTGCGCGATGAGTTTGACATCGATGGATTGCTGGTTCGTCTCACACAAGCGGCGCTCGATGAGATCAAGCGTGAGCAGCCATCGGCTTCGCCGGAATTACAAAAGAATCAGGACTTTCGCGGTTGAGTTTATGAACAGTAAGATAGGGGTATGCAACGCCAGAAATGTTCCCTCGATCTTTATGTGGATTTTCTCGTCGCCAGTCAGAAGCAGTTCTCTGGAATGGAGTTGAGTAAAGTGGCTCCG
>JACOSB010000121.1 GCA_016179105.1 Candidatus Acetothermia bacterium | reverse complement strand
GGACCAAGGCGCGGTCGTAGTCGGCCCAGTTACGAATTCGGTATACTGACTTCTGGCGCGGACGAGTTGGCTTGTTGGTAGGAGACATACCTGCAAGTTTACCCGAGCCGCGCTACTTCTTTATTCGTGCACCAACGCCGTTTCGTCACTCAACCCCGAACGGTGCAGGTCGTCCTTATGTTCGGAGAGCAAGTGGTTAGTTACCGTCATTGCGCTATGCCTCGCCTTCACTGAATCTCTTCTCGCTCATCAACACGCTCTCGACGCTGCCGATCTCTTGTAATCAGAACTTGCAAATACGAATCCAACGCCCTTTCAAGCAGTCCAGAGAATGTCACGCCTCGGCTTTGAGCCACTTCCTTTGCCTCTTTAGCCAAGTCTGGATCGCAAGTGCCACGAACTAAGGCTTTACGCATAACATCACCTCTTGCTATGAGTAAAGCACAACACTTGCGATCTGTCTCTTGAGAGTTACAAAACCGAAAACAGCTATGGAGAGAGCGAAAAGAAGGTTATCTGTAAGAACTTATCTCAAAAATCAATTTTGTGCGTTGTAATCGCAGAGGGCACGAACCCATGCTCGCTTTTCTGATTCGTTAGGGAGAGTCGTCAAGAAAGTTTGAAAGAGTTTGTTCCAGGTCCTATCAGCTTGCCAAGCTCGGAAGCGACGATGAACTGTAGCTTTGCTACCATAGCGTTTGGGGAGACGGTTCCAAGGGGTTTTAGTGTGTAGGACAAAAAGGATAGCATTTATGACTCGGCGATCATCAATCCGACGAGGGCGTCCCCTAACGCGAAGAGGCGGTAATTGAGGTTTCAAGAGTGCCCACTGTTTGTCAGTTATCCCTATTCCAAAGTCCGTCTGGCGTGATACGTCGCTGACAGCTTTGTCGATATCCAAATCTCTCTTGGTAAAGAACACATTTTGCGCGACTCTGTGCTTCTGTCGCAGCAAGCGTTCGACAAATTCTGCGGCATTTTTGTCTTTTCCTGTCCCCGTGAAGATGTTCCCAAGTTTACCCTCGCGAACCTTCTTCATAAGTGCTTGGGGCGTGACACCAAGGTACTCTGCCGCATACTTTTGGGGTAGAATGACCTGCACGCCGGACTTCTCCAACTCCGCCAGCTTCAGCGGATCAGAAGTGGTTGCCACGACCATTTGCCTGCCCATATCTTTGAAGTAGCGAAAACGATATGAATCCCAGTTTTTAAAAAACTCAAACAATCCTCTAGTACGCAATTCTGCATATCGAGCCTTTGTCAGTTTGGGTGCGTACTGCGGTCTTAATTCGATTGGTCGTAATGGATTAATTCCACCCCGTTTCAGAGATTCAAGGAGCTTTGTCCTCAATGCTGCCGGAGTTTTAGCGCAAAGCGTATCCTTTTGATCGCCATCCTTCCAACTAGCTTCATATTCATTCTCGGTAACATAGATGTCCACGCTTAGAGGTAAGGACTTGTCTTTATTAGCTGAAGTATGATAAGCTGAATCGGTCATTATAGTTTTCTCCGCGCTCTTGGCTTCCCACAAAGCCAGAGCGCTTACTACTTTAATCACCTCATTTCTGATCCTCTCAGTCAGTGATTTTCAATCTCTTGACGCTGTCCAGGTGATGAAGGGTTAAGCCAGTTTTCTTGCAGATCGCCTTTGCCTTACTCAATGAGAGCACTGGCTTAGCACCGGGCCCGATGTAGCTCACATACTCTTGACGATTCTTTTTCAGCTTTTTGTCCCAGACGACACGCTTTAACACCCAATACCGATATTCCGATCCATCCTGCCGCTTCCGTCGATGCTGAGTTACAAACATGCTGGTAATATATCACACGGCGTATCTATTTGTCAATGGCGATTGTCTTCTCTGGAAGCATATCAATTCGGTGACCAATGTCTCTAGTCTACCTTCTTGACAGTAGTTCATACGTGTGATATACTTATTGTTGGAGGTTGAGAGAAAATGATCCAGATCGTGCGGATGAACGAAAAAGAGCGCCAAGCGCTAGTGTCTTACTGCCGCCAGCACGACGTTCGACGGGGCGGTTGCTTCGACGTGCGTGGGGACGAAAACTCTGGCGCGGTCAACGTTTGGAGTAGTCCGTGGGACACTGAAGAGAACACGGAGCGTTCAGAGCCGGTCGGCACCATTTTGATGCGCCGAGATCACATTACGGTTGAAGGTCCAGTCATCAGTTTATTGGTTAGGTTGCCACTTAAAAGGGCTACGGAAAATCGTGGGTTGGTTCTGTGTTAGAACGCAACGAAATTAACGGGAGCGCTCCCTGGGATTTGACAGCAACCAGGGCGTCTGTGCTAAGGTGAAGAAATCAAGGTAGGCCAGTGCTCAGCTTAGAGAGGAGTATGACTGGAAACTCAATTCTGGAGCGGGCGACGGGATTCGAACCCGCGACACCTGGCTTGGGAAGCCAGTACTCTACCGCTGAGCTACGCCCGCGTAGCAGTTCCACCAGTTTACTCTGCTTCAACCTGCTCGTCAAGAATGTAAACAGGCGAAGCGTATTTACTCTTTGCTCGCGAGCACGCACTCGAGACTTTCGTTGCACCTTAAAAACATACAAACACTTCTATGCTCTCTGTCAAAATATCTGATAGAATATAAACGATGACAGCTCCATTCCTCGGGTTAGGGCAGATACCAAGCGCCTGAGATAGACTGTCCAAAAAATGTCCAGGGGATGTCTAGCACTCATCCTTGCAGGGGCGGTCCTTTTGTTGCTCTCTGTTTCGCTTTACGCAAGCCCCCTCAGCGGCAGCTTCTCCGCGCATCTCGTGATCACTCCCGCTTGCCCTTTTACCAATGGGAGATCGGGTCTGCACAACAGCGACGGTTTTTGCAGCGCACTCGACGACACGTTCGTTATGTTCGACACCGATCTCGTCTTAACCTTATCGCTTTCTGGCCTAGATATGAGCAGCAGCACCGTGCTTACGTTTAAGGGAGTCAAGTCGCAAGCGTTCACCGTCGCGGGCCTCATCGGCGCGCTAACGTTCAAGTCGACGCTCATCTTCGCGCCAAGCCTGGTCGAGATCGAGTATGTTCGATCTCCGGGCTCTCTCGTAATTCGCTATTGCATTAACTTCAGCATTCCAGGAGACTTAACGCCTCCCTTCTTGGATTGTCCCACACCCGATGATTTGCTCTATTCCTTACTCGAAGAGACCGGTCTCTTTCACCCCGCTGTCGCGCACTTGCTCTTCTCCAGCCTCGTCGACTCGACGGGTATGCTAGATGACCCGCTCTCGCTACGAAAAATCATCACAGACCTCGGAGCCAACATTGCCGGGTTGACTCTTTCCGTGCGCGCCCTGCTGGCGAACCTAGGCAGCGTCTCAGCCCAAGACTGGGAGGCGGGGCTCATCTTGGCAATCGAGGGCCAAACCTTGAGCGGTATCACGGTTCGATCCGAAACATGGATTGGAGCGCGCCAAGGTTTAGAGTGTTGGAGCGAATGCAGTCCGCTCGAACGACATTATGGAGGCAAGATTGTCCCCGGCTTCGCCGCCCAAGAAGAAAAAATTTTCATCCGCAACTTAAACTTCGCGGGCCTCACGAATCACTTCCGCATCGAGTTCAAGTTTGGCCAGAATAATTCTGTGTTGAATGGGCTTACTTATATGGAATGGAACACGCGCTATCGCTTCGATCTACTGGGGTTGATGCTCAGCAACACGCTGCGCTTTGACGGAAACCTCGACCCGCGCTTTGACTCACTTCTGACGACGCTCAAGTATGGCGACATGTTCATCACAGCGATTTTTTATGTCTACCCGGCTTCGGTCCCCGTTGGAGCGGGCCACTGGGAAATACAGTTGGCTGAATTCATCACGATGTTCGACCCACCCGGTGCGGCCATCATCACCGACGATCTGATTCTTTGCATCGAACGATTTTTCACGATCTCTTGCACCGCCGGCATCTTGCAGCACAACATCATCGTCTCTTCCACTATCGGCAGCCTCACCGTCGATCTGCGAGTGATTTTGTACGGACTGGCCTCGAATTTTCATGAGCTTTGGGTCGATACAAACTGGAAGATGGGCTTCGTCAATCTCAAAGCTTCCTTGGTCGTTGGGGCGGACATCGTCGAAGCACTCGCCTTTGAGATCGCCATTTCGTTCTAGTCGGTCTCCTCATACTCTCACAGCATGAAGCGAAAACGAAAATCTTTTGACGAAGCTGAGAAGGTCCAGTAAGCTGTACAGAGTAGAGGGGTGAGCATGAAGATTTTGGTGACCGGAGCCACCGGATTTCTGGGAACGAGAGTGTGTCAGAAGCTCAACGAGGCCGAGCATACCGTGACGGCGCTCTCGCGCGATCCGTCGTTGGCACATCGTTTTGTTCCTTCGCTGAAGAGTGTCTTCCGCTGGGATTCGCTCAACGAAACGGCTCCGATCGAGGCCCTTGAGGGTGTTGATGCCGTGATTCATCTTGCTGGGGAGAGCGTCGCCGGCCGTTGGACTGATTCTAAAAAAAGAGCGATCCGCGAGAGCCGGATTCTGGGAACACGCCATTTGATTGAAGGCCTCACGAAACTGCAAGCGAAGCCCAATGTTCTGATCTCAGCCAGTGCAATTGGTTTCTATGGCGATCGTGGCGAAGAGCACCTCACCGAAGAGTCTGCGCCCGGTTCAGATTTTCTCTCTGGAGTCTGTCGCGACTGGGAAGCGGAAGCAGTCAAAGCCGAGAGCTTGGGCCTGCGTGTCGTACGCCTACGCATCGGCATTGTTTTAGGCCCCGGCGGAGGCGCTCTGCGAGCGATGTTAACTCCATTCAAGGCTGGACTCGGAGGGCCGATGGGCTCTGGGCACCAATGGTGGTCATGGATTCATCGAGATGATGTCGTGGGTCTTATGTTGCATGCGCTCCAGAGCGATCTGAGTGGCCCGGTCAATGCGACAGCGCCCAATCCGATGCGCCAAGGAGTCTTCGCTCGTACGCTGGGCAAAGTCTTGAAGAGACCAGCGATTGCGCCGGTGCCTGCGTTCGCTCTCAAGATGCTCTTGGGAGAATTTTCAACGGAGTTACTCTCGAGCAAGTTCGTCTTGCCTAAGCGCGCGCAAGAGACAAAATATCAGTTTCAATTCCCCGAGTTAGAGCTTGCGTTGAGCGAGATCCTCAAATAATTTTTCGTCGCACCTGACTTAGAGAAAATTTTTGAGTGTCGGCATCAGAAATTAATCATGTTAATTCGCTATTTATAACTCAAGTTGCTACCAAAGAGGTGGGAAGGAAGCAAGTTCCTCCGGGAAGTCGCTAGAAGGTTTCTGAGCGAGAAACTTTCTATCGAACCGGAGGAACCGATGCCCTATT